>JAISXZ010000108.1 GCA_031270275.1 Eubacteriales Family XIII. Incertae Sedis bacterium
GCTAGGGGGCTCCTCGCCCCCTTCGGCGGCCGAAGGTCGCGGCCTGAGCACCCCCGGGACGGCAGGGGGACATTCCCCCTGCACCCCCTCTGGCTCCAATGATGTCATGGCGGGGGTAATTAATTTCGTCAATTATTTGTGGCGGCCGTAAGGCCGACATGGAGCCAGCAACCAAAATGTTTTCCTATAGGTACAAAAAACCTTTACTTTTTATCGCTTTGGTCTTATAATAGGCTAATAGGGCGCACGAAAACCGGCCTTGCATGCTTCGTTTTTGTGCGCGTCCCAAGGGTTTCGGGTACCCTGCATGGAAAACAAGGCTGACGGCCTGACCGCCTTCAAGAACCAAATATTTTTGTACGGCATCGCGGTCGCTTTGATCTTCGAAGGGATCTCTTTGCTGTTCATCGGCTTTGACGGGGGCTTTGCCTACGGGCTCGCCCTCGGCGTCGCCATAGCGATAGTGAACTTCAGCATACTGGCGTCCACCCTGAAGCGCTCGCTCGCGAGCGGCAAAAAGGGTATAGTCTTCGTAAGCTACATCGTCCGGCTCTGCATCTACGGCTTTGCCTTTTACATGGCGATGAGGGTAAGCCTGGCCGCAGGCGGCGGAGCGGCGCTGGGCTTCGTCTCGCTGAAGGTCGCGATCTACTATCTCCACGGTTTCCGCAAGGCGTTTCGGGCGAAGCGGCCGGCCGGCGGGCGCGGATATCGGACGCTGCCAGAGGAGAAAAGGAAGTCCTGGCTCGACTCCCTCGGATGGCAGGAGGACGGGCCGGACGGCGACGGGCCTTCGGACGACGGGCCTCCTGGCGACGGACTTTCAGGCGACGGGCCGGACGCGGGGCGGGAAGGCGCGGTGGCGGCCCCCGAGGGCGCCCGCCAGAGGCAGGTCGTGCTGAGGGGCAAGACCTACAAGGTACGCCGGAACCAGAAAGAAAGCAGGTAGCGCAATGCACGATCTAAGCAACATAGGCCCGCGCAACATACTCAGGATAGGCAGCGTGTACGTGACGGAGACGGTGTTCTTCGGCATTATCGTGGCCTGCGTCATAATAGCCCTCTGCCTGTGGATGGCCCACGATCTCAAGAAGATCCCCAAGGGCAGGCAGGTCGTCGCGGAGTTCATCGTCAAGACCATATACAGCCTCGTGACGAACACGATGGGCAAGCACTGCGAGAATTTCGCGCCCTACATAGGCTCGCTGTTCATGTTCCTGATCCTCGGCAACATGCTGGGGCTTTTCGGATTCAGGCCTACGACGGCCGACGTCAACATGACCTTCGCGCTTGCGGGGACCACCTTTTTCCTGGTGCAGTTCAACGGGTTCAGGAGCAGGGGCTTCATCGGCAAGATAAGGCATATGGCCCAGCCGCTGCCCTTTATGTTCCCGCTGAAGGTGATAGAGGAGATATCCTTCCCCATATCGCTCAGCTTCCGGCTTTTCGGCAATATCTTCGGCGGCGTCATCATAATGGCGCTCGTCTTCAACGGGCTTGAATGGGTTTCGGAGGCGGTCTTCGGATCGATCCCCGTGATAGGCGGGATACCGTGGCTGCAGGCGGTCATACCGCTGCCGGTGAATCTTTTCTTCGACATATTCGAGCCCATACTCCAAGCCTTCATATTCACCATGCTGACCATGGTGTTCGTGAGCATGGAGGTCGCGAGGCACGCGGCCGACGGCGAGGAATAGGGGGGATCCGGCGCGCCCCGGCCCTTGGCGGGGCTATGCAGTCATGTTTTCGTTGGCGTTTGTTTGAGCAGCACCCGACAGAAGGAGGTACATCATGTCTCTAGTAACACCCATAGCCTTTGTATCAGGTTTGTCCGCGCTGGCAGCGGCTTTCACGATGATCGCGGCCGTCGGCATCGGCATAGGGCAGGGCTTCGCGGCGGGCAAGGCGGTCGAGAGCGTCGCCAGGCAGCCCGAGGCGCAGAGCGCCATTCTATCGACCATGCTTGTCGGCCAGGCCATCACGGAGACCACAGGCATCTTCGCGTTCATCATCTCCATAGTGCTCCTGTTCGTCAACCCGTTCATAGGCAATCTGTAGGGGGCCCGCATGTCCCTGTGCCACGGACGCGAGGCGCGGCGAAGCCGTTTATGGCGGCCGCTCCATGCGTTCCCGCAGGGCGCGCGCAGATCGCGCCAGGCGGCAAATCCGTGCAGCGGCCGCGCCCTAGGCGGCTGCCGCGCAGTCTGAAAAGGAGGACGGATTTTTGGAATCGACGACATTCATCGAGCATGTCCCCTTGATCAGCTTCGGGCCTACGCTTCTGATGAACCTGGTCACGCTCGTGGTCCTTTTCCTTATTCTCAGGAAATTCTTCTTTGAGAAGATACGGAATTTCATGATCGCGAGGGAGCAGACCATAAAGGACTCTTTCGACAACGCGGATCACGTCAACAAGCTGGCTGACGAAAAGCTGAAGGAGTACAGGGACCAGCTGGCCGAGATCGACGCGAAGGGCCGGGAGGTCATACGGGAAAGCAAGCAGCGGGCGGACGCCAGGGCCCAGGAGATCGTGGAGGCGGCCGACAGGAAGGCCGGCGAGATGATAATCCAGGCGGAGAAAGAGGTCGAAAGGGTAAAGCTCCGGGCTGTCGAGGACATGAGGGAGCAGATCGCGTCGCTGGCGATACTCGCGGCGGAGAAGATCCTCGAGAGGGAGCTCGACCACAGCAGGCAGGCGGCCATCATCGACGGCATACTGGCGCAGGCGGGTAATTCGCAATGGAAGCACTGACGGTAGCGGCCACATACGGCGGGGCGCTGTTCGAGGCCGCGCGCGACAGGGAGAAGACGGGCCTGATCGCGGAGGAGATCGCGGCGCTCGACGGCGTGTTCGAGGACGAGCCCTCGTTTTTCGCCCTGGTGTGCAGCCCCAGCATAGACGCGGCCGGCAAGAAGGGCGCCATCGGCAAGGTGTTCGGCGACCGAATCTCGCCCGAGCTGCTGAGCTTCATGTTCATTCTCATAGACAAAAGAAGGATAGGCCAGTTCCATAGCATAGCCAAGGCATACCGCAAGCGGATGAACGAAAGCCTCGGGGTCTCGGTCGGCGCCATATACTCCGCGGCGCCGCTGCCGGAGGGCAGCCTTGCCCGCTTCGAGGAAAAGACGGGCAGGCTCGTCGGCGGCAAGGTCAGGCTCGAAAGCTTCGTCGACGAGGGCCTCATAGGCGGCGTGAAAATCCTTATCGAGGGCAAGCTCATTGACGCCAGCATCAAGAAACGGCTCGAGAGCCTGAAAGAGCAGCTTGTTTGACGCGGGGCCCGCGGTGGCGCCGGGCAGGGGCAAGAAAGGATATTGCTATGAATCTCAGACCTGAAGAAATAAGCGCGGTCATAAGGGAGCAGATAAAGAACTATAAAAATGAATTGGATATCTCCGATTTCGGCACGGTCATACAGGTCGGCGACGGGATCGCAAGGATATACGGGCTGGATCACTGCATGTCGGGGGAACTGCTGGAATTTCCCGGCGAGGTCTACGGCATGGCGCTCAACCTCGAGGAGGACAACGTCGGCGTCGTCATAATGGGCGACGACAAGTCCATCAAGGAGGGCGACATAGTGAAGCCGACGGGCAGCGTCGTGGAGGTGCCGGTGGGCGACGAGCTCATAGGCCGCGTCGTGAACGCGATAGGCCAGCCGCTCGACGGCAAGGGCCCGATAAAGACGAAAAAGACGAGGCCGGTGGAGAACGCGGCGCCCAGCGTCCTGCAGAGGAAGTCGGTGAACCAGCCCCTGC
This sequence comes from Eubacteriales Family XIII. Incertae Sedis bacterium, assembly GCA_031270275.1. Lineage (GTDB taxonomy): Bacteria > Bacillota > Clostridia > Peptostreptococcales > Anaerovoracaceae > JAISXZ01. The sequence continues at coordinate 3,760 of JAISXZ010000108.1, forward strand.
AGACGGGCATCAAGGCCATAGACTCCATGATACCCATAGGCAAGGGCCAGCGGGAGCTTATCATCGGGGACAGGCAGACGGGGAAGACGGCCATCGCCATCGACACCATACTGAACCAGGCCAGCGAGGACGTCATATGCATCTACGTGGCCATAGGCCAGAAGAAGTCCACCGTGGCCCAGATGGTCCAGCAGCTCGAGGACAAGGGGGCGATGAAGTACACCATAGTCGTCTCGGCCACCGCGAGCGACGTGGCCCCGCTCCAGTACATAGCCCCCTACGCGGGCTGCGCCATGGGCGAGGAGTTCATGTACCAGGGCAAGCACGTGCTCATAATATACGACGACCTTTCGAAGCATGCCGTGGCGTACAGGGCGATGTCGCTGCTGCTCAGGCGGCCTCCGGGGCGCGAGGCCTACCCCGGCGACGTCTTCTATCTGCACAGCAGGCTGCTTGAGAGGGCCGCAAAGCTCTCCGACGGGCTCGGCGGCGGCTCCATAACGGCGCTTCCCATCATAGAGACGCAGGCGGGCGACATATCCGCCTACATACCCACGAACGTGATATCCATAACGGACGGCCAGATATTCCTGGAGTCGGACCTATTCTTCTCGGGCCAGCGCCCCGCCGTGAACGCCGGCATATCGGTGTCCCGCGTCGGCGGCAACGCGCAGATAAAGGCCATGAAGCAGGTCGCGAGCAAGGTGAAGCTCGAGCTTGCGCAGTACCGCGAGCTTGCGAGCTTTTCGCAGTTCGGCTCCGATCTCGACAAGGAGACCAAGGAGCGGCTGGATCACGGGCTTGTGCTCATGGAGGTCATAAAGCAGCGGCAGTACAGCCCCGTGCCCGTCGAGCGGCAGATAATGATGTTCTACGCGGCCGTGAACAACTGCCTGGCCGACGTGGAGCTCGACAAGATAAAGGCCTTCGAAAAGGGCTTCTACGAGTTCGCGGACACCCAGTACCCCAAGATAGGCGAAGGCATAAGGAAGACGGGGCTGCTGGAGAAGGACGTCGAGGAGGCGCTGAAGGAGGCTATAGCGAAGTATAAGGAAGTGTTTAAGAAGGAGTACGACGCGCTTCTGTAAGGTTGCAATTCGGGCGCCGCGCCATTTTTGCCCATCCCGGAACCCGGTTCCGAATTTTGGCTCCTCACGTACCAGGCTGTACGCTCCGGGACCAAAATCCGCCCCCAGAACCCGGCCTGGACAAAACTGGCGCGGCATCCGAATTGCGTTTGATTGAAGTGTCGGGCGGCGACGCCATTTTGCCCGCCCCGAAACCTGGACGATTTCTAAAGAAAGGTGTAGTTTGCTATGGCTGGCATCAGCATGCAGGACATAAAACGGCGCGTCAAGAGCGTAACGAGCATAGAGCACATCACGAACGCCATGAAGCTGGTGTCCGCCGCAAAGCTAAGGCGGGCCAAGGTCACATTCGAGCGGACGGGCGAGTATTTCCATTTCGTCACCGAATCCATACAGGACATATTCAACGGCAGCGCCGACATACCCATGAAATACATCGAGGGCAACCGCGAGATAAAGACCACCTGCTACGTGGTGATCACCAGCAACAAGGGGCTCTGCGGCAGCTTCAACTCGAACGTCATAAAGCAGGCGGAGGCCGAGATAAAGGCCGATCCGGAGGCGCCGGAGATCGTCGCCGTGGGCAGCAGGGGCCGCGACTATTTCGCAAGGCGCGGCTACGACATATGCAGCGAGTACATGCTGCCGCCGGAGGACATCTCCTTCGTCGAGACCCACGACGTAAGCGAGCCCATAATAAGGCAGTACGAGGAGGGCAAGATAGACGAGGTCGTCATGATATACACCTCCTTCGTGTCCACCCTGGAGCAGCGGGTCAAGATCGTCAGGCTGCTGCCCTTCGAGATCAAGCGGGACCTCGACGCCATGCCCCTCGAAAAGCAGGTCGAGTACGAGCCTTCCATCGAGGATGTGTTCAACTACCTTGTCCCCAAGTACGTCGAGATAATGATCTACAGCGCCATCGTCGAGTCCGCGACCTGCGAGCACGCCGCTAGGCGCATGGCGATGGAGAACGCGACGGACAACGCGAACAACATGATCGCCGATCTTACGCTGTTCTACAACCGGGCGAGACAGGCGGCGATAACGAGCGAGATCACGGAGATCGTCAGCGGCGCCGACGCGCTGAAATAGCCTGCGTCGATAGGGCGGCGCCGCGTGATCGGGACAGGCATACCGTCGGTTCGCAAGATGGGCGGAAATAGCGTGTCCTATGTATTAAGGAGGGAACATATGAGCGGGAACCTAGGCTCAATCCAGCAGGTCATCGGCCCTGTGGTAGACATCAAGTTCATGCCCGATGAGATGCCGGAGCTTCTGAACGCCATAACGGTGGAGGTGGACGGCAGGAAGATCGTCACGGAGGTCGCGCAGCACATAGGCGACGACGTCGTCCGCTGCGTCGCGCTTTCGTCCACGGACGGCCTGCAAAGGGGCATGAAGGCGATGAACAGCGGCTCGCCCATATCGGTCCCCGTGGGCGAGGAGGTCCTCGGAAGGCTTTTCAACGTCATAGGCGAGAACATCGACGACAAGGAGCAGGTGGAGACAAAGAAGCGGATGCCCATCCATAGGCAGGCCCCTGCCTTCGAGGATCAGGACACGACCGCCCAGATATTCGAGACCGGCATAAAGGTCGTCGATCTGATAGCCCCCTACACCAGGGGCGGGAAGGTAGGGCTTTTCGGCGGCGCCGGCGTGGGCAAGACCGTGCTGATACAGGAGCTCATAAGCAACATAGCCAGGCAGCACGGGGGCATATCCGTGTTCGCCGGCGTGGGCGAGCGCACGAGGGAGGGGAACGACCTTTACTACGAGATGATAGAGTCGGGCGTAATCGCCAAGACGGCCATGGTCTTCGGCCAGATGAACGAGCCGCCGGGCGCGAGGATGCGCGTCGCGCTCACGGGCCTGACCATGGCGGAATATTTCAGGGACGAGGCCGGGCAGGACGTGCTGCTGTTCATAGACAACATATTCAGGTTCACGCAGGCGGGCTCCGAGGTTTCGGCCCTGCTCGGGCGCATACCCTCGTCGGTGGGCTACCAGCCCACGCTGGCCACGGAGATGGGCGCGCTCCAGGAGCGGATAACCTCCACGAAAAAGGGCTCCATCACCTCGGTGCAGGCCATATACGTGCCTGCGGACGACCTGACCGACCCCGCGCCCGCCACGACCTTCGCGCATCTCGACGCCACGACAACGCTGTCGAGGGCCATAACGGAGCTTGGCATATATCCGGCCGTGGATCCGCTGGCCTCGACCTCGAGGATCATGGACCCGCTCATCCTGGGCGACGACCATTACAACACCGCGAGGGGCGTGCAGGAGGTGCTGCAGAAGTACAAGGACCTTCAGGACATCATCGCCATACTCGGCATGGACGAGCTTTCGGACGAGGACAAGCTGGCCGTGTCGCGGGCCAGGAAGATACAGCGCTTCATGTCGCAGCCCTTCAGCGTGGCGGAGGCTTTCACGGGGACGCCGGGCAAGTACGTGACGCTGAAGGAGACCGTCCGGGGCTTCCGCGAGATACTGGAAGGCAGGCACGACGCCATATCCGAGTCTTTGTTCCTGTTCGCGGGCGGGATAGACGAGGTAATGGAAAGGGCTGGGCAAAATGCCTAAAAGCGTCCGATTGGACATAATAACCCCCGAAAAGCTTTTCTACCGGGGCGAAATAGAGCTGGTCATAGCGCGGACGCTCTTTGGCGACGAGGGCTTCATGGCGAACCATACCTGGGCCTGCAAGCTGCTCGCCACGGGCGAGCTGTGGATACAGGAGGCCGGCTCCAAGGATTTCAGGATAGCGGCCATTTCGGGCGGCTTCATAGACATCAAGGAGAAGTTCACGATATTCACGGACGCTGCGGAGTGGCCCGAGGATATAGACGTCGAAAGGGCCAAAAACTCCGAGTCGAAGGCGCGCGAGCTGCTCAAGGACAGCAGCCGCGTCGGCTCCGGCGGCAAGGAGATCGTGGAGGCCAAGATAGACATCATGAAGGCGCATACGCGCATGAACGTCGCCGTCGGCGGCGTGCGGAGGAAGCGGTAGGGCCGTCGGCGCCCCCCTTATGTGGAGGGCGCCCGGCCGTTTTTATTCGGCGTAGCCTTCGGGGATGACGCCCGGGGTGTACGGCTGGCCGTGCTTGGCCCGTATGGATTCGCAGATCTCCGCCAGCTCCTGACCCTTCGGGCCGGCGATCGCTATCGCCTCGTCCAGCAGCGCAAGCGACCTTTCGCGGAGAGCCTCGTTTTCTGCGTCTGTCAAATCGTATACGGCATTGCCGTTGTCCGCAAGCGCCTTCCTGAAATTCTTTTCATCGTCCAGCATCAGCTGCTCGGTGAAAACGGCCCAGCTGTTGATGGCGCGTTTCATGGCCTTCTGCTGGTTTTCCGACAGCGCATTCCATGAGTCCAGATTCATGCTGATAAATCCAAGGTTCTCCTGCATGCTGGTGAAGCTGATATTGTCCGCCATTTCATAGAGCTTGAACGGGGCTATTACGGTATTGCAGCCGCCGTATACCGCGTCGACGGTCTTGCGCTCGAGGGCCGTAGGCACGTCGGCCAGGGTGATCGTGGCAGGGTTGCCTCCCCACGCTTCGACGGCCTTGCCGATCCAGACGCCTGAGACACGAATATTCTTTCCTGCCATATCCGGCGAACCGGCGATCATGCTGTCCACGCTCGCGAAATTCATTTTGCATGACACCAGGCAGGTCAGGATTTTCAGCCCATAGCCGTTGCAGATGGCGTCGATGGGGTCGCGCAGATCGTAGGCGAAGTCCATATACCGGCCGGGATCGTACATGCCGGGAAGCTCAAGCGGCGTAAGCTCCTTGATGACGGGGCTCATGTAGGATACGGTGACATGCCCGATATCCGCGGTCCCGTTCATAAGCGCGTCGAGTATCTCGGAGTTGGAGAACAGGGAACTGGCGGGATAGAGCTCAAGCTTGACCGATCCCCCGCTCTCCTCCTCAAGGCATTGCGCGAAATACTGGTAGCCACGCCCGTCCGATCCATCAAGCGGCTGTCCGAACGCGAACTTGAAGACGACATCCTTCTCAGCCGATCCGCCCCCGGCGCCCTCGGCGCCGGCGGTACCCTCGGCGCTGGCGGCGTCCCCGGCGCCCTCAGCCGCCGAGCCTTGGTCTTGGGCCGTATCGCTTCCGTTTCCGCCGCAGCCCGCGAGGAAAGCCGCCGCCATGCACAGTGCCAGCAGAACACATAGCCATTTTCTGTTCATTTGTCCAATCTCCTTTCAAAAGTCCTCCAAATCCGCACGTGACTCTAGCTTTTGCGCCGAAACAGGGGATCACATAAGCGAGGGGAGCAGCAACGCTATGTTCGGGAAAATGCAGAGGATGACAAGGGCCACAATGAGCACGCCCACATAGGGCACGGCGCCCCTGATAATGACCTTCATCTCTATCTCCGACACCGAGCGGAGAACAAACAGGTTCAGGCCTACAGGCGGGGTTATCATCCCTATCTCCACGCAGAGGGTAGACACGATGCCAAGCCAGATGGAATCGAAACCCATGGCCATGAGCGCCGGATAAATAAACGGAATCGTCAGGATGACCATGCTGCCGGGATCCATCAGGCAGCCCATGACAAACCAGAGCACGAAAAGCAGCGCCATGACCGCCCATCTGCCAAGGCCGGCGCCGACGATAAAGCCCGCCAGCATCTGGGAGATGCCGAGGTAGCTGATCACATAGCTGAGCACCATGCCGAAGATGATCATAAAGAGAATCATGACGCTGGTCTTTACGGCTGCCCGGATAATGCTGCCAAAGCCTTCCCTCGTGAGGCGGCGGCGGGCAAGGACTATCGCCAGGGCGCCAAGCGCGCCTATGCCGGCGGACTCCGTGGGGGTCGCCAGGCCGGTGTACAGGGCGCCCAAAACCAGGACAATGAGCGCCATCGCGGGGGCGGTGGCCGCCAGCAGCCTGCCCATGCTTTTCCCTTCCGCCTCCTGCAGGGCTGTCCCGGCGGCCCCGTCTTCGCCTCCCGCAGCGGGGAAGGCCCCGCCCGGCAGCGGCGCGCCCCGCTTCCCGCCCCTGTATTTGTCGCCCGTGAGCGAAGGGTTGACAAACGATCTGATGATGATAAAGACGATGAACATCGCGCTGAGCATAAGGCCAGGCAGCAGGCCCGCCATAAGAAGCTTCGCTATGGATGTCTCCGTGATTATCCCGTAAAGCACAAACGTGAGGCTCGGCGGGATCATGATCCCAAGGGTTCCGCCCGCAGCCACCGTGCCGACGGCGAAGGACGGCGCATATCCCCTTTCCGTCATCTGCGAAATGGAAATGCGCCCGATGGCGGCGGCGGTTGCCGGGGACGAGCCGCAGAGCGCGGCAAAAACCGTGCAGGCCAGGGTGGTGCTGATCGCCAGCCCGCCGCGCAGCCTGTGCAGAAGGCGGCTCAGCAGATCGTAGATATCCCTCGCTATTCCGCCCTGCGCCAGGAACTCCGCCATCAGAATGAACAGGGGCGCAACCATCTGGTTGGCGCTGGTGCCCTGTATATATCCCATGACGCCGAATCTTATCACGTGGCTCGGGGCCATGAAGATCAGCATGGCCGCAAGCGCCGTAACACCAAGCGCGGTCGAAACCGGGGTCCCGACAAAGAGCGCGACAAGCAGAACGGCAACGATGAATATCAGTTCTGTGGCCATGTCCTTCCCTTTCCAGCCGGACAAGCGCCTGCGGCGCCAGGGCGGCCGCCCGCCTGAATAGCCTGAATGGCGCGAATGGCGCAAAGCTCCGCGTCGGCCCGCCCTAGTGTAGTGTCTCATTCATCTTTAGGCAAATGGCTTGTGTGGATTTCCTGCGGCGTTGTTGTCGTCGGTCGCCATAGGCCGCTGCTATGGCTCCCTCCTCCGCCTAGCCGCAGAA
>JAISXZ010000187.1 GCA_031270275.1 Eubacteriales Family XIII. Incertae Sedis bacterium
GTCATCTCCATGCGGTTGTTCGTCGTGTCGGGCTCGCCGCCGTAAAGCTCCCTGCGATGCCCGCCGTATTCGAGTATGGCCCCCCAGCCGCCCGCGTTCCTGTCGTTCTGGTTGCCCGAGCAGGCGCCGTCCGTGTATATGTTCACCGGTTTCATGTATACAATTATCCGTCATGCGCGGCGGAAAATCAAGCGGCAAAGAACTGTAAAGTGTTCTTAAAGCCGACGTAATACGCCTGTAATAACAAAGAGGTATACTATCTGTACGTGTCGAATACCGCTACGAGGGAGGAGGATCGCGAAAATGGGCAGACTGATACCAAGGCTCGCGCTGTCGCTGGCGGCGCTGCTGGCTATAGGCCTTTTCGCGCCTTTCTCCTTCGCCTTGCCCGATCCCGCAGTCACTCTGGTAAGCCCCCCCGAGAACGAGGCCATAGTGACGAACAACTTCCTTATCTCCGTCAAGGTCACGCAGCCGGGGAAGGCCATCAGCGTAAGCGCGGAGGAGCTGCGGCAGAAGTCGGGCGACAAGTGGGTTTCGGTAAAGCCCGAGGAGCTGGAGGAGTTCGACAAGAAGAAGGACGAGGAAAAGAGCGCGCTCGCCGTCATGGAGGCGGAGTCCTTCGAGTCCAAGGGCAGCGTGAGCTTCTACACGCGGAAGATAGAGAACATAACGCCGGGCGTCTACCTGATAAGGGTCGAGACCCTGGACGCGGCTGGCAAGGCGGTATACAGCAAGGAGTCCCGTATTTTGGTCAAGGAGAAGACGGAGGAGGAGACAAAGGTCTTCGATTCGCAGAAGTCGGGCACCTCGCAGTTCCTGCAGAGCCTGCTAAGCAAGATATTCAAGAGTTAGTGTAGTGTCTCATTCACCTTTAGGCAAATGGCTTGTGTGGATTTCCTGCGGCGTTGTTGTCGTCGGTCGCCATAGGCCACTGCTATGGCTCCCTCCTCCGCCTAGCCGCAGAAAACCCATCCTGCGCCATTTATACAAAAACGAATGAGACACTACACTAGGCGCCCGTGCTCCGGCAGCGAGGCGCGGGCGGGCCAGGGCGCCGCTTTCCGCCATTCTCGCCTACTCCAATCGAAACTGCTCACACGCCGCGGCAGTCTTTGTCCAGATCGGGTTCTGAGGGCGATTTTGGCCCCCGGAGCGTACTTGTAGCTACGTGAGGAGGCCAATAATCGCAATCAGGTTCCGAGATGGGCAAAAATGGCGTGGCGTGTGAGCAGTAACATAGAGAAAATAAAGAACGTGCTTATAGTGGTATTGGTGTCTTCCACAATACTGCTATTGTATTTTTTGTGGAATGACGGGGGGGGCTTCCGCCTGCCGGTCCCCGGCGCCGTCGAGATCGAGACCATACTGCTGAAGGACGTGCTTAACCCCGACAGGCTTACGGTCAGCTTCGGCGAGGAGAACTACACGGAGCTTTCGTCGCCGACGCCGCTGTGGGGCGGCGGGGGCCAGGCCCGGACGGACGGGGACGGGGACGGGGAGGGGGCGCAGGGCGATCCCTCCTTTCTGGACGCGTTCAGGGTCTTCAGCGGCAGCGCGGACATAATGGTCGGCGCCATCAGCGAGAGCGACTTCAGGGACGTCATGCGCGCCAGATCCATACAGGCCGAGTTCACCTTCGCCATACCCCTGTCCGGCTTCTGCGGGGAATACGGCCTGGAGCGGCCCCCGCAGCTCGACGTCATCGACGCCTTCACCTGCATAGCCTATTCCGAGGCCAGCCCCAACAGCGTCTTCATATGCAACAAGCTGGACGACAGATATTACCGCCTGGCCATAGACGGGGAAGCGGCGCGCTTCAAGGAGCTCATCGCCTACATCGAGGCGCGCAGCGACGCCTCGTTCTATCCGCTTAGGGCCTATTCGGGCGTGGAGAACGACGTGATGGTCCCCCTCGACATGCGGTCGGGCCTCTCGGAGACGCCCTACCGCAGCGACATGGACGGCAGCCTTGCGGGCGGCGACGCCATAACGGACATGGCGAAGGGCTTTTTCGGCGAGAGCTTCGACTTCACGCGGAAGATAACCGAGGGGAACGGCAACACCGTCTACATGTACGGCTACGGGGAAAAGGTCCTCATAATCCACCGCGACGGCAGCCTGGAATACAGGGCCGCGGAAACCGGCGACGGGGGCTCGTCGGGCTCGGCGGGCTATTTCGAGGCGCTTACGCTCGCGCTCGACTTCATCGCCCGCCACGGGGAGCTCGAAAGCCCCGGCGGGGCAGCGAAACAGATATACCTGAAAAGCGTGGGCTACGCCGACGAGGGCCGGCGGGCCTACCGCTTCTCGTTCGGCGTCAGGATAGACGGCTACGCCGTGCACTACGTCGGCTCCCAGCCCTTCGTCGTCGAGGTGGCGGGCGGCCGGGTCACGTACTACGCCCGCGACATGATAGACTGTATGCCGGAGGCCGGCCTGGCGGGCGGGACGGAGCGGTCCTACGCGCCCTTCGACCTTCTGGCCGAGAATTTCCAGGGCATATATTTGGTTCTGGCGGACAGGGATGCGGACGGGGGGCCGGCGGCGGGGCCGCAGGCGGCGCTTTCGGACGAGGCCATGTTCGACAGCGTGGTGGAGAGGGTGTCGAAGGTCTCCGTAGGGCTTCTGCGCCCGGCGCCGCCCGGCGCGGGCGGCGCGGGCGCGGCGGCGGGGCCGCGTTCGGGCGAGCTGCTGCCGGTATGGGTCCTGACCATAGACGGCATGGATTTTTATTTCGGGCTGTATTCGGGCGAGGGCGCCGGCCACACGGCCTAGCCCAAGGCCCTCCCCGGCGGGGACGGCGCGGCGGCGAACGGCCGCCTTGCGTGACGGAAAAAATCCTGCGTCAGATCTGCAAACTTTATTTCCGCACAGCGACTTAGATTGCGAGGCGCGCGGCCAGGAATGGACTGGACTAAGGCAAAGACCATAATAATAGCGGCGCTGCTGCTCACGAACATCGTGATCTTGGGCGCGTGGATGGCGAAGGCGCACGACGGCGCGCGCGGCGACGAGGACGCCACGCTGCGGGCCATACTGTCCTCCGGCGGGATATTCCTCGAGACGGAGCTGCCGAAGAAACCGGGCAGGATGGCGGTCCTCTACGTGCAGCCCGAGACGAACGACGCGGCCGCCGTCCGGCGCGCCCTGGCGGCGCAGGAGGCCCTTAGCTCGGCAACCCTTTCCGACGAGGGCTTGGCGGCGGCTGCGGACGCGATCCTGGAAAGCTGCGGCTACATGGACGAAAGCGCCGAGATCGCCCTGCCGCCCGAGAGGGATGGCGGGCGCGCCTATGTAAGGTACAGGGACGTCTTCGACGGCATACCCATAGAGGAAGGCTACATAGTCTGCGAATTTGAGGGCAGCCGCGCCGTGGGCGTGGACAGGAAATGGTATACGCCGGTCGAGCTCCACGATAGGAAGGGCGAGATCATAACGCCGCTAAGGGCCCTCATACAGCTTTTGGGCGACAAGGAGGGGGACGACAGCCTGATAATAAGGGGGATCGAGCTCGTGTACTGGGTAAGCCCGCAGGGCGTTTCCGAGGGCTCGCCCGTGGCGGACACGGCGCTTCCCGCGTGGAAGATAACGGACTCCGAAGGGACGACGCGCTACATCGCCGCCTATGAACAAAGCTAGGCGACCAGGTTCCGGGATGGGCAAAATTGGCGTGGACGCCGGACAGCAGCGATGGGCAAAAATGGCGTGGACGCCGGACAGCAACCCCTATTTGTTGTTCACCCACTTAAATCGAGACTGCTCACACGCCGCGTCAGTTTTGTCCAGATCGGGTTCTGGGGGCGATTTT
>JAISXZ010000021.1 GCA_031270275.1 Eubacteriales Family XIII. Incertae Sedis bacterium
CGCCATGTGCGTTTTCGCCGAAGGCGAAAAAATCGCACGGCACTTCAATCCGTATAATAACCGCGCCTTTTGCGGTTATTATATCAGAGTCTGCCAGTCATTTCAAGGGCATTCGCCCCGCCGATGGAAAAATAAGCAGGGCAAATGTAACCTCAATGTAATTGAAAACAGCCGCCATTTTGGTATAATAGCCCTATGGCGGGGCGGTCGCACGGATTTCCTCTGCGGCCGTTTTCGGGCGTTGCGGCGGGCGAAGGCCTTGACCCCGCGGGACATCCGTTCAACGATTTGAGCGCGCTCCGCGCTTCAAATTGGACGAGCCGATTTGAATATGTCAGGAGGTGGCAGTTTGGGGCTTTTTAGAAAGGTATGCGCCTTGTCGCTGTCGGCGTTCATGCTTGCCTGCGGGGGCGGGGCGGCTTTTGCTTCGGGGATCGACTACAGCTCCTGGGATTCGACGGGAAGATACCCGTCGGACGTGATAAACACGAAGTATTTCAGCGCGGTGAAGGCGCTTATGGACGCGAACGCGATAACGGGCGACACGGACGGGCTGTTCCACCCGGAGAAGCCCATAAGCCGCGCCGAGTTCGCGACCGTGGTGGCGAGGGCGACGCACCAGCAGAACCTGGACGCCTCGTCCATCTATTTCACGGATCTCGCGGGCTACGCCTGGGCCCTGCCGTACATCAACCGCTGCCAAGAGCAGAACTGGATAAAGGGCGTGGGCGGCGGGATGTTCGCGCCTGGCCGCCAGGTGACCTACGCCGAGGTCATCACCATTCTCATAAGGGTACAGCGGGGCGGGCAGGTCGATGAGCTTGTGGGCCAGTGGCCGGATTCGTACATCCAGTACGCCGACATGTACAACCTGACGGGCAACATCGACATCCTGAACTGGAACGCGGCGGCGACAAAGGGGGACGTCGCCATGCTGACGAACCGCATGATACCGCAGAAGCCGGCCGTCTCGTACAATCGCACGGCCGTGTTCGAGAACGTGTCCATCGCCGGGACCGTCGGCGATCCCATCGTGCCCACCTTGGTGACCATCCAGGTATTCAACGACACCTTCCTCCTGATCCTGTCCGAAACGGACGTGAGCTCCTGGTTCCCAGGTCTTTCGGCGAACGGGCTGAGGGCCGTGCTCAGGCAGAGGGTGGATGCCGGCATCAGCGGCGTCACGATCGAGATAAGCGGCACCCCGTCCTACGCTACGGACGACTACCTTGAGGCCGTCATACCGGCCAGCGCGCTCAAGAGCGGAGGCTCGCTGACGGTGGACGGCAGCACGGGCGCGTATTACAGCATTGTCCGCAACTGAATGGCGCCGCCCCGGCGGCGAAAGCGCAAGCGAAAAATCGCAGATGGAGGCAGGATATGAAAAAGACCGTCATTTTCAGGATAGCGGCGATGCTGTCGGTCCTGGCCCTGGCGTCGGGGACGGCGGCCTACGCGGCGGCCCCTCCCGACGTGGCGGGAAAGCCGTATGAGGGCGCGGTGGGCGCCCTGGCGGACAGGGGGATAATAACCGGCGACGTGGACGGCAACTTCTATCCCGATTCAAGCCTGACGAGGGCGCAGTTCTGCACCATAGTGGTCAAGGCCATGAAGGCGCCTGTCGCGACCGTCGAGGGCAGCCCGACGCAGGCGGCGAGAACCAGCGGCTTCCCCGACATGCAGGGCTATGGCTGGGCCGACGGCTATATCGCCTACGCCATAGAGAAGGGCGTCGTGGCCGGCTATCCGGACGGGACCTTCAGGCCGGGCAGCAACGTGAGCATGAGCGAGCTGATAACGATGACCCTGCGGGCCGCAGGCTACAGCGACGCGGAGCTAGGCGGCGTATGGCCCGAGAACTACCTGGCGAAGGCCGGGGACATAGGGGCCTTGGAGGGGATAACGGCGCCCCTGCCCGAATACGCCACGAAATGGATGGCCGCGCAGCTCGTCTGGAACGCGCTGTCCCTCATAGAGGAAAACAACCCGCCGGTGGTCGAGCCGGGCGCGGACGGCGAGACGTCCAGCCCGCAGGATCCCCCCTCGGGCGACGGCCTTGCCTACATGAGCGGCAAGTTCGACCAGTATCTGCAGACCTTCGGCGGCAAATACCTGGCCCTCGACGTCAAGGTGCTGACCTACGGCGTAAAGGCCGACTACAGCAGCACGATGAAGCTGTCCGAAAAAAGCGGCGACTATATCGAGGAAACGGTATACAAATACAAGAACGTGGAGACGCCGGCCTGGTACGAGCTTAAGAACGACAGGATCACGCGCATCATCCTGCCCTCGGACGTGGGCTTCTCCGGCTTTGCCTACGGCGTGATAAACGGCACGCTGAAGATGGGCGACAGGACAGGGGGCGAGAACGACGGCTTCATCACGCTGTCGGCGGGCAGGGCCATAACCTGGCAGGGGGCTTCCAGCCTGCCTTCGGGCTCCGTGCCGGCCGCCTACGGCAACGGCGAGGTCTTTGAGCTCCAGCTGAGGAACGCCAGGGTCACGAACGTCGGATCCTGTACGACGGGGGCCTTCAATGGCAGGCGCTTTGTGGAGCTGAGCACGCCGGGGGCGTTTTCGCTGGTCGAGAGCAGGACCGGCGATGTCGTGACGATAGAGGGGAATGTCTACAGCATACGCTCGAACGCGTCGGTGTACAGCCTTGGCGACGACGGCCAGTACTCGGTCTCCAGCGTCAGCAATGTCAGGGCCGGCAGCCTTGTGCGCATGTACGACGTATCCGACGACGATGATGATTCTACCGCCGACATCGTGGTCATAAAGGAAGAATAGAGGTTTCGATTTAAGTAGGTGACTGGTAACGAATTGAATGAGCGGCGGGGCGATGTGACGGAGGTTTTTTTGCGTTGGCTGCTGAGACCATGACCGAGATGAGCTGCGCGGGCTTTGTGCGCGAGCTCGGCGGCAGGGCCCCTGTGCCTGGCGGAGGGGGGGCCTCCGCGCTTGTGGGGGCCATAGGCGCCGCCTTGGGCGGCATGGTGGCGGCCCTGACCGCAGGCAAGAGGAAGTACGCGGACGTGGAGGCGGAGATGCTGGAGCTTGGGCAGGCCGCGTCCAGGCTGCAGGAGAGTCTGCTGGAGCTTGTCCAGGCCGACGCCGACGCCTTCGAGCCGCTTTCGCGGGCCTACGGCATGCCGGCCGGCTCGGAAGGGCTTCGGGCGGAAAAGGAACGCGTCATGGAGGCCGCGCTGGAGCGCGCCTGCTCCGTGCCGCTTGAGATCATGAGGAAGTGCGGCGAGGCGCTGGAGCTCCAGCGCGAGTTCGCGCGCAAGGGGAGCAGGCTTGCCGTCAGCGACGCGGGGGCGGGGGCGCTGTTCTGCGGGGCCGCGCTTGAGGGCGCGAGCCTGAACGTCTTCATAAACACCAGCCTGATGAAGGACAGGGGGCGGGCCTCGGCGCTGGAGGCGGAGGCGCAGGGGCTTCTCGACGAGTACGCGGCGCTCGCGAAGCAGGTCTACGGCGAGGCATTGGCCGCCATCAGGGGCTGATGCGCCCGGCGGGCGGCTGCCCTATCGGAGGATGCCTTGGACAGGGAATTCCTTAGGAATATACTCGGCGAGGTCGCCGGCGGCGGCATGACGCCCGACGAGGCCTTGGATTCGCTGAAAAGCCTGCCCTATGAGGACATGGGCTTCGCGAAGCTCGATCAGCACAGGAATATACGCGGCGGCGGCGCGGAGGTCGTGTTCGGCCAGGGCAAGACGCCTGAACAGGCGGCCGCCATCATGGAGAGGCTTGCGGAGACGAACGCGGACCTCATGTGCACGCGGGCTACGCCCGAGATCTTCGAGGCCATAAGGCGCCGTCTGCCGGGTGCGTCCTATGACGGGACTGCCCGCCTGGTGACGCTGGGCGGCGGGAAAAGGGGCGTCGCGGGCGGCGCCGTCGCGGTCGTGTCGGCGGGCACCGCAGACATGCCTGTCGCCGAGGAGGCCGCGGTGACGGCGGAGTTCTACGGCAGCCCGGTGGACCGCGTGTACGACGTCGGGGTCGCCGGCATACATCGGCTGCTTGGCAATGCCGGGCGGATACGCGCCGCCGACGTCGTGATAGCGGTGGCGGGCATGGAGGGGGCCCTCGCGAGCGTGGTCGCGGGCCTGGTGGACCGGCCTGTCATAGCCGTCCCCACGAGCGTCGGCTACGGCTCCGGCATGGGCGGCCTTGCCGCCCTGCTTGCCATGCTGAACAGCTGCTCGCTGGGCGTAAGCGTGATGAACATAGACAACGGATTCGGGGCGGGCTACCTGGCCGCCATGATAAACAGGATGGCGCAGGGAGGCCGGGACGGCGAGACGTGAAAAGGATACTGTATTTTGACTGTTCGGCCGGCATAAGCGGCGACATGACGCTCGGCGCGCTGATACATCTGGGCGTTGACGTCGATGCGCTGCGGGCCGAGCTAGGGAAACTGCCCGTCGGCGGCTACGAGCTCGTGCCGGGCAAGGGGCAGATGAACGGCATAAGCGGGATCAGCCTCGATGTGCGGATAGACGGGGAGGAGGGGAGCGGCGCCGCCCCCCACAGCCATG
Source organism: Eubacteriales Family XIII. Incertae Sedis bacterium (assembly GCA_031270275.1). Lineage (GTDB taxonomy): Bacteria > Bacillota > Clostridia > Peptostreptococcales > Anaerovoracaceae > JAISXZ01. The sequence goes on from JAISXZ010000021.1 coordinate 4,551, forward strand.
AGCACGGGCATGGGCATGAGCACGGGCACGGCCATGAGCACGGACATGAACATGAACACGGGCACGGTCATGAACATGAGCACGAACATGGGCATGACGCCCCCTGCCGCAGCTTCCGGGCGATAAGGGAGATGATAGCGGGCAGCGGCCTCAGCGGCAACGCGAAAAGGATGGCGACGGACATATTCGCGGCCGTGGCGGAGGCGGAGGCGGCGGTGCACGACATGCCTGTCGATGACGTGGTGTTCCATGAGGTGGGCGCCGTGGATTCGATAGTGGACATAGTGGGGACGGCCGTCTGCGTGGACATGCTGGGGATCGACGCGGTCATGTGCTCCCCCGTGCATGACGGCCATGGGAGCATACGCTGCAGGCATGGGCTGATACCGGTCCCCGTGCCGGCGGTCATGGAGATGATGAAGGGCAGCGAGATCAGCATCATAAGCGAGGATGTGCCCACGGAGATGGTTACGCCCACGGGCTTCGCCATACTGAAAGGGCTGCGGGCGGGCTGCGCCAGGATGCCGCAGATAAACGTGCTTGGCGTGGGATACGGCTTCGGGAAAAGGGACACGGGGCGCTTCAACGCGCTGCGCGTGGTTCTGGGCCTTGCGTCCGGGGCGGGGGAGGATCCGGCGCGGGGCGAATCGGATGGCTGAAAGCAGGGCCATAGGGCAGATACAGAGCTTCGCGCGCTTCGGGAGCCGGCTGGGCCTGGAGCGCATGGCCGCCCTGATGGACAGGCTGGGCAACCCGCAGGATGGCATGAAGGCGATACACGTGGCGGGCACGAACGGGAAGGGTTCTGTCTGCCGCTATATATATTCGGTTCTGCGCGAACACGGCTACAGGGCGGGGCTCTACACCTCGCCCTTTGTCGTGGACTTCTACGAGCGCATGGAGTTCGGCGGGGAATGCGTCACGGATTCGGAGCTCGAGGAGTGCGCCGCGCCGGTGATCGAGCAGGCGGGGGACATGGTCGCCTGCGGCCTGGAGTCCCCGACGGAGTTTGAGGCGCTTACCGCCGCCGCCTTCGTTTATTTCGCCAGAAAGGGCGCCGAGTTTGTCGTGCTCGAAGCCGGGCTAGGCGGCGCCGGCGATTCCACCAACATAGTCAGCTCCCCGCTCGTCTCCGTCATCGCATCCATATCATTTGACCATACGGACAGGCTGGGCGACAGCCTGACGGACATCGCCAGGGAGAAGGCCGGCATAATAAAGCGCGGCCGGCCGGTCGTCGTAAACGTCAAGGACGCGGAGGCCGCAAGGCTGATAGCGGCCGAGGCCTACAGGAAGGGCGCGCCGCTTGTGGACGCGGGGCGGCTCGAGCCGCGCGGGCTGTCGGCGTCGCGGGAGGGCTACGGCTTCGATGTGACGATTGCGGGAAGGGCCTACAGCGGGATAAGGGTCTCGATGCCGGGCGCTCACCAGGTCGAAAACGCCGTATGCGCGCTATGCGCCATAGACGCCATGCGGGGGATGGGGGAGATATCGACGACGGCCCAGGGCATAAGGCTCGGCATGGAAAAGGCGCGGCAGCCAGGCCGCTTCGAGATACTGCGGGGCAGCCCCGACATCGTGCTGGACGGGGCGCACAACGAGGCGGGCGCGGAGGCCCTTGCCAGGACGGTGGCGGAGCTCTACCCCGGCGAAAGGACGCTCGCGCTGATAGGCGTGCTGAACGACAAGAGGATCGAGTCCATGCTGGCGAGCGTGGACGGCTTTGCGGACGAGTACATAGCGACGGAGCCCGACAGCGAGCGGAGGCTGCCGGCGGAGAGGCTGCGCGCGGCGATAGCCGACAGGACCGGCAAGCCCTGCGTGGCGATCCCCGACGCGGCCCAGGCCGTTATGGAGGCGGGCAGGCGGAAGGGCGAATTCGGCCTTATCGTGGCGGCCGGCTCCCTCTATCTGATAGGCGCGGTCAGGGCCATGCTCATATCGCGATAGGTATGCCTTTTATCTGGGGGCCCGTCCTGTAGTCCTCAAAGCTCACGTCGTCGGGCGTGAAGGCGTAAAAATCCTTTATGCCGGGGTTCATCACGAAGCGGGGCGCGGGGAAGGCCGGCCGATCGATCAGCTCCCTTATGAGCGGGATATGCCTGTCATAGATATGGGCGTCGGCTATGACGTGGACCAGCTCCCCCGGCTCAAACCCGCTGGCCTGCGCGAACATGCAGAGCAGCACGGAGTACTGGACGACATTCCAGCTGTTCGCCGTCAGCACGTCCTGGGAGCGCTGGTTGAGTATGGCGTTCAGCCTGCCCGCCGTGACGTTGAAGGTCATGCTGTAGGCGCAGGGCTCCAGCCCCATCTCATGAAGATCCTGAAAATTGAATATGTTGGTCATTATCCTGCGCGAGTAGGGCGTGTTTTTCAGCTGCCAAAGCACGTTGTCCACCTGATCCGTCTCGCCGTGCCCGAATCTGTACTTGACGCCCAGCTGGTATCCGTACGCCTTGCCTATGGTGCCGTTTTCATCGGCCCACGAGTCCCAGATGCGGCTCGAAAGCTCGGCTATCCTGTTCGATTTTTTCTGCCATATCCACAGAAGCTCGTCGACGCAGAGCCTCAGCGGCGTCGGGCGCAGCGTGAGCGCGGGGAATTCGTCCCCGAGATCGTAGCGGTTCACGACGCCGAAGCGCTTAAGCGTGTGGGCCGGGGCGCCGTCGCCCCATCTCGCGCGGACGGCCTGCCCCTCCGACGAGAAGCCGTTGTCGAGGATGTCGCGGCACATCCCGATGAATATGTCGTCTGCCTTGCTCATGGAATCCCCCTGCCGTCAGGCCGAGCGCCTGTAGCCGGCATCCAGAAGTATCTCCGATACGTCCTCGTGCTTGTTCAGCGAATAGATGTGTATGCCGTCCACGCCGGCGTCGATGAAGCGGCGGATCTGCTTTACGGTGAACGCCTTGCCGGCCTTCTTGAAATCCTCGGGCGAGTCGTAGTGACGGCCTATTATCTCCGCAAGCTCGCGCGGCACGGAGCAGCCGTTCGTGACCGCCATGCGTATGGTCGCGTCCCTGAGCAGGACGGGCATTATCCCGGCTATGACGGGTATGGTGATCCCGTCCCTGCGCATCTGCGCCAGATAGGCCGAAAAGGCGCCCGCGTCGTGGCAGAGCTGGCACATGATGAACTCGGCGCCGTTTTCCTGCTTGGATCGCAGATATTCCATGTCCGACTCGAAGGAAGGCGCCTCGATGTGCTTTTCGGGATAGGCCGCCGCGCCCAGACAGATCGAGGGGTATTTCTCATGCAGGAAGGCGATGAGATCGTCCGCGTGCGAGAAGTCGCCGCGCGTGCCCTCCCAGCCCTCCGGCAGATCGCCCCGCAGCGCCAGCAGGTTTTCGATGCCGGCGGCGGCGTATTTGTCCACCGTGCCCGTTATGTCGGTACGGCTTCCTCCGATGCAGGTGAAGTGGGATATGACCGTGTGGCCGCTGTCCAGTATGGCCTTGCATATCTCAAAGCTCCTGCCCGCGTTCGTTCCGCCCGCGCCGTAGGTGCAGCTTATGAAGTCGGGGTTGAAGCGGTAGAGCTGCCCAAGCGTTTCCAGAAGCGGCTCAAGCGGCTTGTCCGCCTTCGGGGGGAAGACCTCGAACGAGAACGTTTTCCCTTTTGCAAGCCTGTCTGATATTTTCATTGCCTCATACCTCATGCTTTCTTGGGACTCGCTGAGCTGCAACGGGTCCACGGACGTATCTGCGCACGGCCCCGTCTGGCCTTGCCTGCGTATCCTATTTTAGCGCATTCGCCTGGACAAATAAAAGTAAAAATATGTGCATGTTTTGTAAATTCTTGTGCAGGAGCGCAGCGAAGCCGCTTATGGTATCCGCCATGTGCGTTTTCGCCGCAGGCAAAAAATCGCACGGCGCTTCAATTGGTATGATAAGCGCTTAAGGGACTGTCGAAAAACAACCTGCACATTTGGCTTGCCCTTTCGCGCCCCGGCTGCGTTGCCGGAACCCTTGAATACTACAAGTATTCGCGGAACCCGGCGCCTTGCCGGGACACAAAATTGC
>JAISXZ010000039.1 GCA_031270275.1 Eubacteriales Family XIII. Incertae Sedis bacterium
GTGAGGAAGCCAATAATCGCAGCCAGGTTCCGAGATGGGCAAAAATGGCGTGGCGTGTGAGCAGTAACCTTGCCGGGGGTAGGATTTTGAAGCAGAAGATAGCCATAATAGGCGCCGGCAGCTGGGGCACGGCGCTGGCCGTCAGCCTTAGCGGCAAGGGCCATGAGGTGTCGATATGGGATCTGGACGACGGCCTGCTGCGCGAGCTTGACGCGGACAGGGAGAACAGGCGGTATCTCCCCGGCGTCCCGTTCGGGGACGGCATGAAGGCGTCATTCAGCCTAAACGAGGCGCTGTACGGCGCGGACATAGCCCTGTTCACCGTGCCGTCGCAGCATTTCAGGGGCGCCTTGGAGAGCGCGGTGCGCCTCATAGGCTCCGAGACGCCCATCGTCAACGCGGCGAAGGGCATAGAGCAAAAGAGCCTGCGCACGCTGTCGCAGATAGCCGCGGAAACGGCGCCGGGCAGCAGATACGCGGTGATTTCGGGGCCTTCGCATGCGGAGGAGGTCGGGCGCGCGCTGCCCACGACCGTGGTCGCGGCCTCGGAGGACAACGAGCTTGCGGAATACGTGCAGACTGTGTTCATGACCGGCAGGCTGCGCGTCTACACCAACTCCGACGTAAGGGGCGTGGAGCTCGGGGGGGCGCTGAAGAACATCATAGCCCTAGGGGCGGGCATATCCGACGGCATGGGCTTCGGCGACAACGCCAAGGCAGCCATGATGACGAGGGGCATAAACGAGATGGCCCGTCTGGGCGAAAGGCTGGGGGGCCGCAGGGAGACCTTCTTCGGGCTCTCGGGCATAGGGGACCTGATCGTGACCTGCACGAGCGAGCACAGCCGCAACCGGCGCTGCGGCGTGATGATCGGCGAGGGCGTGAGCCCGGATGAGGCGACTAGGCGCGTGGGGATGGTGGTCGAGGGCATGTACACGACGGAGGCCGCCTGGCAGCTCGCCAGAAGGACGGGCGTCGAGATGCCCATCACGGACCAGATATATAGGGTGATAACGGGCCAGGCCAGCGCCAGGGACGCGGTCACGGCGCTCATGACCAGGCAGAGGCGCCACGAAACGGAAGACCTGCTGATCTAATGTTACTGCTCATACGCCACGCCATTTTTGCCCATCTCGGAACCTGGTTGCGATTATTGGCTTCCTCACGTACCAGGCAGTACGCTCCGGGAGCCAAAACCGCCCCCAGAACCCGATCTGGACAAAACTGACGCGGCGTGTGAGCAGTTTCGATTGAAATAGGTGACTAGCAGCGACAAAAAGGCCCCGGCGCGATCCGCGCGCCGGGGCCCTTTTTGCTGAGCAGTAAGCCTATTTCACGTTCTCGGGCGTCTTCGTCCTGTAGTAGCTCCCGGTGAGGTGCCTGGGGTTGAACGCCTCCCGCACCTTCCACTGGTATTCGAATATGGCGGGCTGCGGGAGATTCTTGTATATCGCGTCGTGCTCCTCCTGCGTGTAGTCGTAGCCATCCTCGCGCCTCGCGTCCGCGTTCCATCTGCCCATGTCCGCGCCGAGGCCCTTGGAGAGCATCCATCTCTGCGAATCGTCGATGAATTCCTTCGTCCCCCGGATGGAATCCTTGTCGTATGCGTCGAAATGCACGAAGAACTCCCAGCCCGTCGTACCGCCTCCGCCTATGCCGGACATGCTCCCCATGTCCGAATCCCCGCCCACGGCCGCGATATGCGGGGTGTCCTGCTCCCACTTCCGCTTCAGGGCGCTGGCCTCCTCCATAAGCGGCGCGGCGACGAAGACGTTCGAGCTCATGCCGAAATTGCCCTCGTAGGAGCTGCATAGCGTGTAGTTGAGGTTCTTGCGCCCAAGCCTGAGCAGATAGAGCAGCACGAAGTCGCGCATCTCCTTGTCGAGCATGAATTCGGACTTCCAGCCGTGCGTCTGGCGCAGCACCTCGTCGACGGCCTTTTCCTTGTACGCCAGATCCCTCTCCGTGAGGCCGGCCAGGACTATCTGCACGTCTATCTTCATCTTCTCGTTCTCGGACTTGACGTAGGGGTCGTCCATCAGCGGCAGCAGATCGCTGAACTGCCCGCCGCTATCGACCAGTATCTTTAGCATCGCGCCCTTTATGTCCCTGCCGAACATGTTGAACTGCCTGTGGCCGAGGTAGATCACGTCCGCCTCGTGGAACAGCTGGAAGGCGCGCGCGTAGTCCTCCCATTCGTTGAAGCAGAGCGTGTAGGTCCTGAAATTCTCAAGCCCGTCGGCCTTGTATGACGGGACCTCGCCGTAGGTGGGTATGAGCTTGGGGCCCGGCCATGGATGCAGGCGCACCGCCATCCTGGTGCAGACGCCCATCGCGCCGGTCGAGCCCTGCCAGCCCCTGAGCACGGCCCTGGTGCTGGGGCCCGGGCCTTCGCCGCAGAACCAGCTGCCGTCCGAGCCCAGCGAGCCCGTGCGCAGGATCTCGCCGTCGGGCAGCACCCATTCCGCACCGAGTATGTTTTCGCTGGCTATCCCCATGAAAAGCGAGCTGGGGCCGAAGCCCATCCAGCCGGCTGCACCGGCCAGCACGGAGCTGCTGCAGCCCACCCCCGCCATATTGCAGTTCAGGCCGAACTTCATGGCCTCGACCTGGACCACCGCGCCTATCGCGTAGGGCTCCACTATCGCCATCATGTTCTTCGCGTCGATCCTGACGCCGCCCATGCGCACCATGTCGATCTGTATCGCGCGGTCGCTGCCGACATAGCCCATGGCCGCCCAGAAGGTCGATGCGACCTTGAACTGTATCCCGTATCTGTTGCATATCCTTATGACCTGCCGCACTTCCTCCGTGCTGCCCGGCAGGACCACCGCCTGCGGGCGCGGCGTCTGGTGGTTGAACGGGCCGTAGTGCGCGGAGGACTGGGATGTTATGCATCTGTAGGTCTCGGTCACGGAGCTGTCCTCCGAGACGTTCCTTTTCCCCACTATATCCTCAATTGCCCTGTATGCTTCTCTTTCAAGCGCCATGTTACCCTCCCTGCTGCAATCAAAGCCGCCCTGCGGGCGCCGCCCATCGCGCGGCGACGCTTCATACGGCGAGCGCGACGAGCTCCGTTATGTCCACCGCCTTCATCTGCCTGCCGTTCTCGTCGACGGCCTTTTCCAGGTTCCGAAGGCACCAGGGGCAGGCGGTGACTATGGCGTCGGCGCCCGTGGAGCGGGCCTCCGTCAGCCTCTCGCTCGCCGTCGCCGACGACAGCTCCGGGCTCGAGAGGCTGCATCCCCCGCCGGCGCCGCAGCACCAGCTGTATTCCCTTACGCGCTGCATCTCCTTAAGGCGCAGCCCCGGTATGGCCTTCAGCACGCTGCGCGGCGCGTCGTACACGCCGAAGGTCCCGGCGTAGCGCGGCCGGGGCGGATCCCAGGTGTGTATCTGGTTCAGCACCTTCTTCTCTACGCCGTCCCAGGGGACGTAGGGCTCGCCCAGCCTCCCGAGGTGGCAGGGATCGTGGTAGGTCACGGTCATGTCGATGCTTTTTTTGAATTTCAGCCGGCCCTCGGCGAGCAGATCCGCCGCGAGCTCGGACACATGCAGCGTTTTTACCTCGAGCCCGAGCGTCGCGTACTGGCGCTTGAACGCGTGGTAGCAGTCCGAGCAGGGCGTGACTATCGCTGTGACGCCCGCGGCTTTGAGCGCGGCTATGTTGGCGCCGGCCTGCTTCTCAAACGCGCCCTTGAAGCCCATCTGCTTCGCGCGTCCGCCGCAGCACATGTCGGCCTTGCCCAGATATCCAAGATCCACGCCCGCGTCCCGCAGCATCCCCGCCCAGAACCGCGCCTTTTCGGCGAGCCCGGATCCGAAGCTGTACTGGCAGCCCGCGAAAAACGCGTACTCGGCCTTTTCCCTCGTAAGGTCCTTCAGGCCGAGGTCCTTGGCCCAGTCCGTCCTCGCCGAATGCCTTTCCCCAGGCAGCATGGTCCTTTCGGCCTCGAGGCAGTCAATGGCGGCCTTCTGCCCAGGGTAGTACTTCCCAAGCTCCACGGCGCGCTCCTTAAGGGCTATGTTGTGGGCCAGCGGCTCGAGGTTGTATCTCGTTATCTTGCAGCTTACGTCGCAGGAGCCGCAGGCCGTGCAGCTGTGTATGGCCTCGACCGCCTGCTCGGTGAACTCCGATCTGCCGTCGAGCAGCACCTGTCCCAGATGGAAGCGGCCGCGCGCGGAATATGTGTTGAAGCTGTAGTAGGCGGCGCTTGGGCAGTTGCGGCCGAACCTGCGGCTCTCTATCTTCTCATAGGGGAGCCACTTGCAGGCCAGGCAGTTGCTGCAGCGTTCCATCATGGGCCTGAAGTCCTCCAATGTCGTCTCTATCATCATCAGTCTCCTTAGACAATGTGGATGATTGTTGCCAAAATGCTTCAATCGGAACCGCTCAGCGCCTGCGCTAGACGGCGGCAAGCTTGCCGGGATTCATTATGCCGTTCGGGTCGAATATGCCCTGGATGCGCTTCAGCGCGAGCAGGGACTGGGCGTCCTTGTTCAGCTGTATGCCGGCCCATTTGCCGTAGGGCCGGGAATAGTAGCCGCCGAGGCCGGCGATCTCCCTGCTTGCCGCGTCGAACAGCTCCTCCGCGAGCCTTGTCTCCCTGGCGCTGTCGGGGTCGTAGGGCAGGGTGAATTCCATGTGATAGGCGCTTCCGAGGTGCTTTGGCTGGATGTATACGCCTATGTCGCCGACGGGGTACGACAGGCTCTCGGCGAGCTCCGTCACGCGCTTCAGGAACAGGGGGGCCCTTTCGAGCTGGGTGACGAAGAAGATGCTCTGGCTCGATCCGGCCCAGAGATCCTTCCAGTAGGTCCCCACGCAGGCGGACGACGCCTCCCTGAGCACCGCGTCGCCGTCCAGGCTGTCTATGCTCTCGCGCAGATCAAGCCCGTTCTCCTGCGCTATATCCGTCAGGTCCTTCGATCGCGCCTCGAAGCGCTCCTCGGGGAGCAGTTCCCTGCCGGCCACGCCCACGGCCACGGTCCATGGCGGAAGCAGGGGCTTCAGCACGGCGATCTCCCCCGAGGTCTTGCCGAGCAGGCTTGCGAGCTGGCTGCGGTTCATGATGAATATCTCGTCGGGGAACCTCGTCCACATGGCCCTGTACACGAAGCCCTCAAGCTCCGAAAGGCTGTTTGCGGAAGCCACGAACATCCTGTGCAACAGCGGCTTTACCGCGCATTTCAGCGACGCCCAGGTGACTATGCCCATGCTCCCCTGCGCGGCGGTAAGCACGCGGTAGAAATCGAGCATGAAGGGGCCCGCCACGTTGACCTGCCATTTTTCGTCGGCCCATTGGCTCTCGAGATCGCGCGCGCCGGCCGCCGCCTCCCCCGTGAACATGCGCACGCCCTCTCCCCAGGTCACCTCCATGCAGCGCAGCGGGTCGTAATAGGACCACTGCACCATGGGGTTGAGCCTCGGCTCGCCCTCGAGCACGTCGGTCATGACGGACTTGCCCGCCTTCGGCCGCAGGCTCATGGGCATTACCATGTTCTCCTCGGCCAGCGCCGCGTTCAGCTCGCCGTAGGTCACGCCGGGCTCCACCACGGCGATCCTGTGCTGCCGGTTGACGCTCAGGATCTTTTTCATGTCGCTCAGGTCCACGACGACGGCCTCTGGCACGCTGGGGACGCTGTCGCCCCTGATCTTAAGCCCCTTGGAGCTGACGGGCACGAGCGGGGTGCGGCTTTCGTTGGCCCAGCCGACCAGGCGCTCCACCGCCTCGGGGCCGTCGGGCCTAACCGCGAGCCAGGGCGCGAAATGCGGGCCGAAGCTGCGCGTCTCGGCGTAGGACGCAAGTATCTTGGGGTCGTCTATGACTCTTTCCTCGCCCAGCATCTTGACCAGGCTTTCCTTTGGGGCCATACGCTTTACCTCCTCAACAATTGGGGTGCGCTCCGCGCTTAGGAACTGTCGAAAAACAACCTGCACATTTGGCTTGCCCTTTCGCGCCCCGGCTGCGTTGCCGGAACCCGTGAATACTACAAGTATTCGCGGAACCCGGCGCCTTGCCGGGACACAAAATTGCTGCGCCAACTGTACACTTTATTTTTCGACAGTTCCTTCAAACGATTCAGACGCGGGGACGGCGGGCGCCGGCGCGCATGAAACAGCGCCGCCCCAGACGCGGGGGCGGCGGGAATCGCGCATATGCTCCGCGCTGCGCTCGCCTGCTGCCTTCCTTAAGTTTAATACAATTGGCGCAATTTGTCAATTGTGCCAATCTGCAAATTCCGTCTGCCGCCCATACGCTTTGCTGCTGTTCATGGGCAGTCAGTTAGCTAGGGCGGGGGCGCGGTCCCCTCTCCCGCACACATGCCTCTACATTTTGTCTCACACGCCGGGAAGGCTCAGGGCCGCCTCCTGTCCGGGTCCACCCAGTCGTTCCCCTCCCTGGCCTTCCCTAGGCCGGCGGAGACGGCCGCCCGCATGCGGCTGAGCTCATCCTCGCTCTCCGAGGACTGCGGCCTGCCCTTCTTGGCCTCCTCCTCGAGCCTCGCCATGCCCTCCGGCGTGCAGTAGTCGATCATGCGCTGGGTCTCGTTTCTGATTATATCGTCCCTGTTCTCATAGGGTATGTATATGACGACGCCTTCCTCCATGCCCTTCATGGTGAGCCGCCCGGCCTCGCGGATATCCATGCCGAGAATATTGTGCTGCCGATACATCTCGGCGGACTCCTCGCTGAGAAAATATCCGGAATTGGACAGATTCTTGGGGCGCGTTTTGTGCGCCAGATGAATCTGCGTGTTCATGTTGCCGGGGCAGAAGACCATGGATTTGATGCCATAGGGCTTCAGCGCCTCGTGGTAGGTCGTCGCGATATTGATGACCGCGGCCTTTGAGCAGCTGTAGGGGGCAGCCAAAGGGTCCGGGCCGAATCCGGCGAGGGACGCGACCGCGACGAGATGGCCGCCCCTGCCCGCCTTGATCATGCGGGGGACGAAGGTGGCAAGCCCGTTGTACACGCCTCTCAGGTTGACGCCCACAACCCAGTCGAAGTCGTCGTATGTGGAAGCCTCGGCGGGGCCGAAGGCGTTGACGCCGGCGGTCTGGATGACGATTTCAGGCGGGGCGCCGAACACCCTTTCCGTCTCGTCGGCTGCGGCGGCGTAGGCCTTGCTGTCGGTGACGTCCAGCAGGATGGGATGGACCTGGGCGCCCTTTTCGCCGAAGTGCCTCATCGCGTCGTCCAGCGCGTCCCTGCGGATGTCGGCGATGACCACCCTGCAGCCGGCCTCCGAGAATATCTGGGCCTGGCCGAAACCGGCGCCGGCCCCCCCTCCGGTTATGAAACATATCTTGCCAGTATAATCCATAAACATATTCTCCCAATCAGGTTCCGATATGGGCAAAAATGGCGTGGCTACTCGCCCACTTAAATCGAAACTATTCACACGCCGCGCTAGTTTTGTCCAGATCGGGTTCTGGGGGCGATTTTGGCTCCCGGAGCGTACTGCAAGCGGGAAACTGCGTTTCCCGCTTCCGTTAGGGGGCTCATCGCCCCCTTCGGCGGCCGCCTGCGCGGCCTGAAC
>JAISXZ010000116.1 GCA_031270275.1 Eubacteriales Family XIII. Incertae Sedis bacterium
CATAGACCTTTCCGGCGGCATCATGCACGCCAACCCCGCCGCCATGGAGATGCTCAGGTTCGACGAGGACGATGTGCGGGGCAAGGGCTACGACCGCATAATGGGCAAGTACGCCGACAGCCTGACGCTGGAGAACATACGCAAGAACTGCGAGAACGGCGCGGCCATGGAGATATTCGTGTACGGCGGCGCGACCTACGCGGTCAGGTACGACCGCTTCCAGGGCGAGAACAGCAGGGACATAGGCATAATAATGCTGATCCAGGACATCACGGAGCAGCATAAGCTCGAAAGCATGCAGACGGACTTCGTGGCGAACGTCTCGCATGAGCTAAAGACGCCGCTGACCACCATCAAGAGCTATACCGAGACCCTGCTCCTGGACGGCCTGGAGGACCGGGGCGTGGCGCTCGACTTCCTGAAGATAATAGACGCCGAGGCCGACCGCATGAACCGGCTGGTAAAGGATCTTCTGCAGCTGTCGAGGCTTGACTACAGGCAGGAAAAATGGTATAAGAAGGAAGGGAACCTTGTCGCGCTGCTGAAGACGGCCGTAAGGAAGATGGAGATGATGGCGAGGGCCAAGGGGCAGCGCCTGAACATCCTGTTCGACGAGGGCGGCAGCATACAGGTTGACATGGACAGGGACCGCATAGAGCAGGTGATACTGAACCTCGTCAGCAACGCGATAAAGTACACCGGGGAAAGGGGGCGCATAGACATAGACGCCTATGTCAGCGGCAAGTCCGCCAAGGTGGTGATAAGCGACAACGGCATAGGGATACCGGAGGACAAGCTGGCCAGGGTGTTCGAGCGGTTTTTCCGGGTGGACAAGGCGCGGTCCAGGAGCGCGGGCGGCACGGGCCTCGGCCTGGCTATCTCGAAGCAGATAGTCGATGAGCACCGGGGCACTATAGAGCTCGAAAGCGGGGGAGCCAAGGGCACGAGGGCGACGGTGACGCTGCCGCTCGCGCCTATAAGAGGAAGAAGGAACATAGAGTAGAGTGGGAGGCACGGCAATGGGAATAACAGAGGCATTGAACGGCGGGCAGCTGCCGGGCGACTTCGCGGAGCACGTAGACGTGGCATCGGGGCTGAAAAGGGTCGCCAGCAACCAGAACATATACGTGAAGATACTCAAGTCCTTCCTGGCCAGCGGGGAGCCCGCGAAGCTGAAGGAGCAGACGGACAGCGGGGATATCGCGGCTGCGGCCGACACCGCGCACGGCATAAAGGGCATGTCGGGGAACCTCTCCCTGACGAAGCTGTACGAGGCGACGGTGGCCCTGGAGGGGCAGCTTAAGCAGGGTTCCTTCGAGCCGGGGACGCGGGATCTGTTCTTCGCTTCCCTTGAGAGGACGAACGAGTGCCTGCGCCTGCTGCTGGCCGCCGCGGAGCAGTAGGACCCCCGCCCCTGCGGGCGGCGGGGCGTCAGGACGCGGCCGTGCTGTCCGAGGGCTCGGCCTTTTCCTTCATCTTCTCGGCGTCGAGGAAGTCGGGGGATATCCTTTCGAAGGCCGCCAGCATCTCGGGGCTGAAGGTGCCGCATTCCCCGTCCATTATCATCTTGACGGCGACGTCGTGCCTGAACGCCGGCTTGTACACGCGGTCGCTCGTGAGCGCGTCGTAGACGTCGGCGACTGAAACGGCCTGCGCCCACAGCGGTATGGAGTCGCCCGTGAGCCCGTCGGGATAGCCCCTCCCGTCCCAGCGCTCGTGGTGGCTGCGGCATATCTCATAGCAGTATTTGTAGTACATCGGGTCGCCGGAAAAGTTGATGCTCTGAAGGATGGCGCAGCCCTTCGTCGTGTGCTCCTTCATGATCTCGAACTCCTCGCGGGTGAGCCGGCCGGGCTTCAGCAGCACGGCGTCGGCTATGGCTATCTTGCCTATGTCGTGCATGGCCGAGGCGCTCGCCATTATGTCTATGTCCTCGTGCGACAGATACAGGCGGTACTTGTCGTCCGTGTCGATCAGGGTTTCAAGCAGCAGCTTGGTCAGGGCGCGCATGCGCCTTATGTGCTGCCCCGACTCCTGGTTGCGGAACTCCACCGCCGTGCTGAGGGCGTCGATTATGAAGTTGTTCGTCATCTTGAGCTTTTCGTTCTGGAGCTCCAGCGCCTCCGTCTGCTGCTCCACCATGTCCTCGAGATAGAACTTGTGCAGATACAGATCGACGGTGTTCTGTACGCGGCGCTTGACTATGTCGGGATTGAAGGGCTTCTTGATTATGTCCACGACGCCCATCGTGTAGCCCATGAGCGCCTTTTCCTCGTCGCTTTCGGCCGTTATCATTATGACGGGCGTCTTTTCGATGGCGCCGGACGCCACCATATGCCTGAGCACCTCGAAGCCGTCCATCACGGGCATCACTATGTCGAGCAGCACCACGGCTACCGTGGCTCCGTGCTCCGCTAGAAGATCCAGCGCCACACGACCGTTTTCGGCTTCCAGCACATTGTACTGTTCATGGAAAAGCTCGTGCAATATGTCCCTGTTTATCTCGATATCGTCAACGACAAGAATATTTTTGCGGCCAGCTTTCATAGAGGGTGCCCTTTCGTCATGCCCAACGCCGGAAGACCGCGGCGACGCCATCTACGCATATAGACCATTCTACACCAAAGCGCCGACGAATGCAAAGATTTTGGTGATATTTTTTGTTTTTTTGGGGCCAATTGCCGTCAGTTTCGCCGCAGGCAGTTTCCCTGCCGCGCCGGCGTTCTGTATTGCCTTTGCCGCGCCGACATGCTATAATCTACTGTGCGGCCCCGCGCGGAGCGGGGCGGGATGGGCGCAGGAACGCCGTGCGGCGCCCCTGGGCGATGGAGGCGGACGTGGATCTGGACAGATATTTTGAACGCATAGGCTATCGCGGCGGCACGGAGCCGACGCTGGCGGCGCTGGCCGCCCTGCACGAGGCGCATGTCTTCAGCATCCCCTTTGAAAACCTGGACGTGTGCGCAGGGCTGCCCATATCGCTCGAGCTCGAGGACCTCTTTGAGAAGATCGTCCTGCGGGGGCGCGGCGGGTACTGCTACGAAATGAACACGCTGTTCGCGGGCGTCCTGCGCGAGCTCGGCTTCCGCGTGGCCGAGATGCTGGCGCGGACCTCGAACGGCGGCCCGTATACCGCGAAGCTTCACCACACGATGACGGTGGAGATAGACGGCTCGCTGCACCTGGCGGACGTGGGCTACGGCACCGATGGGATATCCTCGCCGCTGCGCCTGGAATTCGATGCGGAGCAGAGGCAGTTCGGGAACGTGTACCGCTTCACGCGCGACGAAAGGCTGGGCCACGTGCTCGAAAGGCGCGCCGGCGACGGATTCATCGCGATGTACGCCTTTACGCTCGAGGAGGCCATGCCCGTCGATTTCGAGGCCGCCAACTACTACAACGCGACACATCCGGACTCCTTCTTCCGCGCCGCGCCCTTCTGCACGATGCCGACCCCCTCGGGCCGCGTGACGCTCAGCGCCTCCAGCCTGAAGATAGTCGAGGGTGGGCGCGTGAGCGAGCGCGAGGTCCGCGGCGAGGACGAGTTTGCGGCGCTGCTTATGCGGCACTTCGGGCTGGAATACCGGCGCGGGCAGGGCCCGCGATAGGGTTGCTGTTCAGGGGCAGTCAGTCCGCAGGGGCGGGAAAGGGGACCGCGCCCCCGCGGACGTGGAGCAAAACGGCTGTATTTCCCGATTTTGCGAACAAAGACTTTGGTGGGCTTGGCTCACTGTTTGAGCGAAGCGAGTTTGAGCAAGTCCCCAAAGTCTGTGAGCGAAATCGCAGGAA
>JAISXZ010000213.1 GCA_031270275.1 Eubacteriales Family XIII. Incertae Sedis bacterium
GCCTGCGCGGCCTGAACACCCCCAGGACGGGAAGGGGGATTCCCCCTTCCATCCCCTGATCGCATCGCGGCACAGGGCGCCGTGATGCGATTAGGTACGTGAGGAAGCCAATAATCGCAACCAAGTTCCGAGATGGGCAAAAATGGCGTGGCGGGTGAGTAGTAACCCTTAAAAAGTTACTACTCACCTACTTAAATCGAAACTACTCACACGCCGCGTCAGTTTTGTCCAGATCGGGTTCTGGGGGCGATTTTGGCTCCCGGAGCGTACTGCCTGGTACGTGAGGAAGCCAATAATCGCAACCAGGTTCCGAGATGGGCAAAAATGGCGTGGCGGGTGAGTAGTAACCTTAAAACGGGAAAGAGCAAATGCTTGCCTGGGACGAGATACAGGCGAACGCCGTGGCGTTTGCCAAGCGGTGGAAAGACGAGACGAACGAAAAACAGCTGGCGCAGGAATTTGTCCGCGCCCTGCTTGCCGTGTTCGGCGTCAGCGCCGGGAAAGTCGGCGGCTTTGAATACCCCGTAAAAATCGGCGGCCACGACAGATACATAGACTATCTTTGGAAGTCGCAGATTGCCGTCGAGATGAAGTCCGTCGGCAAAAACCTCGCCGACGCGCAGACGCAGCTGCAGCAGTACATGAACCATCTCCCGCCCGAGGAAATCCCCGATCTGTGGCTCGTGTGCGACTTCGAGAACATGCGCCTGACGCGCCGCTCCACAAGCGAGGTCTGGAATTTCAAGACAAAAGACCTGCGCAAGCATATCAGGAAATTCGCGGGCATCGCGGGCTACGCCGCCGAGCGCGTCCGCGACGGCCAGGCGGAAGTCAACGTCAGGGCCTCCGAGAAGATGGCGCGGCTTCACGGCGCCTTGAAAGGCCACGGCTACGAGGGCCACGATCTCGAAGTCTATCTCGTGCGCCTGCTGTTCTGCATGTTCGCCGACGACACGGGAATATTCCCCCGAGACAGCTTTTTCAGATATCTGGAGGACTCCAGGCCGGACGGATCCGATCTGTCGGAGCGGATCGCGCGGCTGTTTGAGGTCCTCGACATGCCGGAGGAAGTCCGCGCCAAGCGGACGCTGCTGCCTGATGAGCTGCGGCAGTTCCGCTATATCAACGGCGGCCTGTTCGGCGGCCTGCTGCCCATAGCCGACTTCGACGCGAGGATGCGGCAGACCCTGCTCGACTGCGTGAACTTCGACTGGAACAATATCTCGCCCGCCATATTCGGCGCGATGTTCCAGGGCGTCATGGACACGAAACAGCGGCGGGAGACGGGCGCGCACTACACGAGCGAGGAAAACATCCTGAAGCTCATCAACCCGCTGTTCATGGACGGCCTGTGGCAGGAGTTTGACCGCGTGAAGACCGACCCCGCCGCCTTGGAGCGGTTCCACGGGAAAATCGCCCGCATGAACTTCCTCGACCCCGCCTGCGGCTGCGGAAATTTCCTCATTATCACCTACCGCGAGCTGCGGTTTTTGGAGCTTGAAGTGCTGAAAATGCAGTACGCGAGCCGCCAGATGATACTGGATGTCTCGCAGCTGCTGAAAGTGGGCGTGGAGCAGTTCTACGGCATAGAGTATGAGGATTTCCCCTGCCAGATCGCGCAGGTCGGCATGTGGCTCATGGATCACCAGATGAACCTGCGCGCGTCGGAGCAGTTCGGTTTGTATTATGCCCGCCTGCCGCTGACGCAAAGCGCGACGATTGTCCGCGGCAACGCGCTGAGGATAGACTGGGAGCGCGTGATCCCCAAGGGCGAACTGTCGTATATACTGGGCAATCCCCCGTTCAACGGGGCGCGGACAATGACGGCGGCGCAGAAAGAGGACATGCTTGAAGTGTTCGGCAGCCTGAAAGGCGCGGGAAACCTGGACTATGTGACGGCGTGGTACAAAAAAGCCGGCGATTATATGCACGGCACACAGATTCGCGCCGCCTTCGTGTCCACGAACAGCATAACGCAGGGCGAACAGCCCGCCATACTGTGGAAACCGCTTATGGCGCGCGGCCTGTGCATCAATTTCGGCGTGCCAACGTTCAAATGGTCGAATGAGGCGAAGGGGAAGGCGGGCGTCCATGTCGTGATTGTCGGGTTCAGCCATATCAGAACCGAGCCGAATATCAACCAGTATCTGCTGGAAGCGCCGACGGTGTTCATCGGGAGCCGCCAGCGCCCGCTTTGCGACGTGCCTGAAATCGGAATCGGCAACAAGCCGATTGACGGCGGCAATTACCTGTTCACCGACGCGGAAAAGCATGAATTCATACAGAAAGAGCCGCAGTCCGAAAAGTGGTTCCGCCCTTGGATTGGCTCGGAGGAGTTTATCAACGGCTATACGAGGTTTTGCCTGTTTCTGAAGGACTGCCCGCCCAACGAGCTGCGGAAAATGCCGGAGGCCATGAGACGCGTCGAAAATGTGCGGAATTTCCGCCTTGCGAGCAAAAGCGGGGGAACGCGCAGGATAGCGGATATGCCCCTGCGCTTTCACGTTGAGAACATGCCGGAAAACAGCTATATCGTCATGCCGTCGGTATCGTCTGAAAAGCGTCGCTATATCCCCATCGGTTTCCTTGACAGCAACACGATAGCGTCAAACCTCGTGCTGATCATCCCCAACGCCACCCTGTACCATTTCGGCGTACTGACGTCCAACGTGCATATGGCGTGGGTCCGCGCCGTGTGCGGGCGGCTGAAAAGCGACTACCGCTACTCGAAGGACATCGTCTACAACAACTTCCCGTGGACGGAGGCGACGGACGAGCGGAAATCCGGGATTGAAGCTCTCGCGCAGGGCATCCTCGACGCGCGGGCAGCGTTCCCCGGCAGCAGCCTCGCGGATCTCTACGACCCGCTGGCCATGCCGCAAGAGCTGCTGAAAGCGCATCAGGCCAACGACCGCGCCGTGATGAGGCTGTACGGGTTCACGCCGCAGAACACCCCGAGCGAGGCGGCCTGCGTGGCGAAGCTGATGGAGCTGTATCGGGCGATGACGGAGACCGTGAAAGGCAATTTCAATCATAGGTAAAGATGAGTTAATAAAAGCCGTCAGCCGGGCAGGAACGGAGGTTGATTTTGACATGACCACAAACATCGTTGAGACGTTGCCGTGGATCGATTACGGCGAGCTGTTCGAGAAACTGAAAGAACGCGACATGACCGAGGGCAGGGCCGAGGGCAGGGCCGAGCGGGATTCACGGCCCATTTGCCTCTATCGACTCAAACCGCTAAATCGGCCTCTACGCAGGCGGCGCTGCTGTATGCGCTTCGGCAGACCTGGCAGCCTGCTGCTCCGCCACGATTGCGTCAAGTTCGTCAAGCACTCCTTCATCCCCGGTGAGACGGAACGGTTCGTATCCGACTTCGAGGAGATGAAGTATATGATACTGCTTATCCCTTTCAACAAACTGCAACGGCGTAAGCCCGTGTCGCCGCATATATTTTCGCGCGATGCCTACTTGAAAATAGGCCACTTCATTGAACCTTCTTGTTCCCATCTCTACACCTCCATCCAGCTTTCCCAGTCGCCGGACAGCTCTGCATCCAGCATATCCTCCACATAAGGGGCGGCTTCCAGATAGAGAAATGACTTGGGGTTTGCCAGCAGTTCGTATGTCTTTGTTGTAATAAACAGCCTCATGGCCTCGGTTACGGGAACGCTCCGCTTTTCGGCATAACTGTCAGCTACCTGTGCCGCAATTGATTCAATGCATACCTCAACGATATTGTCATTCACCTCTGTCATCGGATTATCCTCCTTCCCTTGAACTGGAGCAGGGCAGCGGCGCGTTGTGTGCCAAAGAAAAACTGCCACGGAAGATTCTCCGGCTCAATCAGCGCGATCAACGCGTCAATGGCCTTATCTGTCAGTATCTCCCCTCTGCTCAGCGGCATGACGGTTTGTATCGCAGCGCGGGTGTTGTCATTCGCCGTTGGACCGATCACAATATCATATCCGTGCTTCTGGATTTCGCTCTTGCTTTCGCGGTTCAGAACCACAAACCGCATCCACTCCCTGCCGGCTGCATCAAATTCTTTTACATTGAGCGCCGCCAGTTCATCGTGGTCAAACTCATAGGTATAGAGCCAGGGCGCTGCTCTTTTCTTGACACCGCGTAAGGCGGAGCGTTCTTCTTCAATGCTCTTGTTGCGAGCCGCCAGCCGTTCAGCGTGTCGGATGTCTCGCGATGTGTAAAATCCACGTCCGAAATCCTTATTGCCTTTGTCCTTGGTCACATCGATTATATCGAACTCATAAATCGTCCCGTGATAAAGCGTGATGATGTTTCCCACGTACTGATCCCTCCCTTACGGCTATTGTAACATGAACGCGGCGCGAAGCAAAGCGTTTATGGCAGAATAGCCGCACAGGGGCTGCGGCTATTCTACAGTCTGGAATGCCGCGCGATTTTTTCGCCGCAGTCCGGCGGAAAATCGGCGGATCAGATTAATCAGCTTCCCGCTTCCCGATCAGGGCCCAAGCGGGCCGAGCGTTCGGCGTCAAGCCTCGAAAAAAAAGTTCAAAAATGTTGCCATGGCAACATACAAGCCAGCCGGAGTGTGTTAGAATCATACGACGGCTGGTTTTGTTTTGCGGTTTTTCCGTTTCGTTCCGCCGTGCGATGGGGCAGCGGGGACGCTGCGATGGAGGCGAGCAAATGCTCAGAAAACTGATTTCCGCGCTGCTTGCGGCGGCCCTGGCCCTAGGCCTGTCCGCCGTGGCCGTGCCGGCGAAGACCATTCCGGCGGGGCAGACCGTCGGCACGGTCCTGTTCTACATAACGAACGCCCAGGGGCAGGAGATCCTCGTGTCGGGCATCGCCGTGTCCGAGATGGAGGCGGACATGAAGGCCGGGAAGATCGACACGGCCAACCACAACTATTCCCTGCTCGACAAGTACGTGACGACGCTTCACCAGGAGGCCCAGGGCTTCACCGTGCCAGAGTTCATCGAGTACGCCAAGAACAAGTCCCCGCTGGCGGAGATCCGGGCGCTGCCTCTGGCGCTGGAAGGAAAGTCCGTCATACGCTTCTGGGAGATAGACCAGGGCGGCTACGACGATCCAGACACCTACACCTACGGCGACCTCTACGGCGTCAGCCGCTACAACTTCCCGAGGCTCTACGAATACTGGGACTACACGAAGCAGGACTACTTCGACCCGGCGGGCAAGATGACGCGGGAGCAGGCCATAGACCACATATTCGAGGGCGGGGAGCCCGAGATATTCACGCTTTCGGTCCGGGCCTTCTCGCAGAGGTACATGAACACCTCGGAGAAGTACGGCATCGACTACAACATGGAGGACTACTGGCTCGAAAGCGGGCTTCTGGACAACGAGCGCACCCTGCGCGTCATGAAGCCCATGACAAAGGACGAGCTCTACAGCAGGACGCCCACGGCGGCGGACACCCGCTACTGGGTGGCGAACATACGCCTTGACATGGAAAAGGCGCCGGACATCGCCCCGCTGGGCGCCGTCGCGGCCCCGACCGCCGTGATGACGGAGGCCGGCGACAACTATTACATACGCTTCTCCTGCGCCACGGAGGGCGCGACGATACTGTACAACCACAACTTCATCTCGCCGAGCTACACGCCCACCTCGCCCTACGGCGACAGCGTGGTGGTGGCGCCCAAGTCCTTCTTCCCCGACGGCGAGGCGCTGATGACGGCGCGGGCCGTAAAGGCGGGCTACAGCGACGCCGGCGTCGTTACGCTGGCGCTCAAGCCCTCGGGCGTGGAGGAAAACCCCGAGACGGCCGCCTCCTACAGCGACGTGGCCGAGGGCGCCTGGTACGGTGACGCCGTTGAATACGTGATGGAAAACGGCCTGTTCGACGCCCTGTCCGACAGGCTCTTCGGCGTGGGCGAGCCCATGACCCGGGCCATGCTCGCCATAGCGCTGTACAGGCTGGAGGGGAGCCCCCCGGTGACGAAATACGCCGAGTTCGCCGACATAACCCGGGGGACGCCCCTTTCGGCGGCCGTGTCCTGGGCCTACGACGCGGGCGTGATAAACGGCATGGGGGACGGGAGCTTCGCCCCCCAGGGCGAGATCACCCGCGAGCAGATAGCCGCCATGCTCTACCGCTACGCCGTCCACAGGGGCGCGGACGCCTCGGCCAGGGGCGACCTTTCGGCCTTCACGGACGCGGGGGCCGTCTCGTCTTGGGCTCTAGACGCCGTGTCCTGGGCCAACGGCGCCGGCCTGATAAACGGCATGGGCGACGGCACCCTCGCCCCGAAGGGGACCTCCACCCGCGCCCAGGTCGCCCAGGTGCTGTACAACTACGGGGGGAAATAGCGATGGGGCCACGCATAGGCGCAGCGCTGCTCGCCGCCGCCCTGCTGCTGGCCTCGGTCCCCGCGGCGTCGGCCAAGACCCTCGAGTCCGCCAAGGGCGAGAGGATATTCTTCTACGCCGCAGACGCGGACGGCGCGGCCACGCTGCTGAAGACCGTAAGCCTCGACGAGCTTAAGAATATCTCGCACGGGCAGCTGTCCGGCCTCATGGACGGCAGCGACACGGGGAAGAACTACTACATATCCTCCACCGACAACTACCCGACGACGCAGTACTGCGAGGCGCGCGGGATAACCGTGCCGGAGCTCGTCTCCTACGTAAAGGGCGCGACGGGCGTGCGGGGCGCGTCGTCCATAGGCTTTTCGGGCTCGGACGCCATACGCCTGATGGCGACGGACAGCTACGGCAACTACAACCGCTCCTGGACCTACGACGAGCTCTACGGCGAGAAACGGTACTACTTCGAGGGGCTGTTCGACGAGGGCGCGGGCTGGAAGACGGCCTGGGAGATCGCGGGCGAGGACGATTCCAAGTTCGGCCTCGGGCTGGACGGCTACAACGCCAGGTACAGGGCCACCGACCCCTATTACGCGGAAAAGCGCGCGGTCTTCGAAGGCGGCGTCCCCACCGTGCCCATACTCGCCACGGAGTCGTTTTCCGGCAGGACGACAAGCCGGGCGCTCGTGGCCTCGACGGAGATGGGCATAGCCGAGTACATAGAGAGGAACGGCGGCGTGGCGGCGGGCAGCCTTAAGGGCGCGCTCGAGGACACATGGTCGCTGCGGCTGTCGCTGCCCATGACGGAGGCCGACCTGATGGCGGCGCACCGCACGGCCTTCGACAACTTCAAGTGGATATACAATCTCAGGCTCGACATGGCCTCGCCCCCGGCGTTCAGGGCGGCGGGCCGCGTCGCGGAGCCTGTGGCGAGCGTGGCCCTGTCCGGCGGGACGCTCTCGATAAGCATGTCCTGCGAGACGCCGGGCGCGGAGATATACTACTCCTTCGACGGGGCGCCGCAGACGCCCTACACGAAGCCGGTTACGGTCGATGTCGCGGGCCGCGACCTTGCCGCGGACCCCGTAACCTTCTACATGGCAGCGGTGCGCGAGGGCTATGCCGACGCCGGCGTGATCACGGCGAAATATCCGGGGCTTGCCCCCGCCTTCAAGACGCTCTACAGCGCCATGGCGGGGCAGGAGCTTCGCTTCGAGGCCGCCGACGGCGTGAGCCAGGCCGACTGGGACGCCTGGACCGGCGCCCTGGGCTTCATATCGGCCAAGAGCCCCGGCGCCGGGGGCTACACGCGCCTGGACGCGGGCGGCTACAGGGTGGACGGCGCGGCCAGGGCCATAGTGTTCGGCGCCTCTACGCTGTCCGAGCCGGGCTCCTACAGCCTGATCTTCCACGCCGCCGGCTACGCCGACAAGACAGCCTCGCTGACGGCCAAGCGGCCCGCGCCGGACATAGAGGCGAAGGGTGCCCTCATAGGCAGGCGCGTGGTGTTCTCCTTCCCCGGATCCGACTACCAGGACGGGCTGGCCCTCTACGTAAGGCCGCCGGGCGGCGAGAGCGCGCTTATCTCGTCGAACTGGCTGGACCGCTCGCACCGGGGGCGCGCCGTGCTTAAGGCGGGCTACTTCGGAAGCCTGTCCTGCCCCATAGACGAGCCGGGCGAGTACGCGTTTTCCCTCGTCAACAGCCTGTTCGAGCCTGGGGCCGTGGAACTGGCGCTGAAGATGGAGGACGGCGGGCCCCTCCCCGCGTTCGACGACGTAAAGGCGGAAAGCTGGCACTACGAGGCGGTCATGTACGCCATGTCGGAGGGCCTGCTTGACCCCGTGGGCGACAGCTCGTTCGGCCCGGACGGCGCCATGACGCGCGCCATGCTCGTCACCGCGCTGCACAGGCTGGAGGGCAGCCCGGACGCGGCGGAATACGCGGGCTTCACCGACGTGGCGCAGGATGGGCCGCTGTCCGCGGCCGTGTCGTGGGCCCATGGCGCGGGGGTGGTGAACGGCATGGGCGACGGCAGCTTCGCCCCCGATGGCAACATCACCCGCGAGCAGACGGCCGCGATGCTCTATCGCTACGCGCGGCACAGGGGCGCGGACGTCTCAGAAAGCGGCGATCTCACGGCCTTTTCAGACGCGGGCAGCGTATCGGCCTGGGCGCGCGAGGCCCTGGCCTGGGCGAACGGCGCCGGCATCATCAACGGCATGGGCGACGGGGCGCTCGCGCCGCAGGGGGGCGCGACGCGCGCCCAGGCGGCCACCATGCTGATGAATTGGGATCTGCGATGAAAGGGCGCGCTGAAACCGCGCGGCGCGGGCTTTCGGCGGTCGCCGGGAGGCCGGCAGCCGCCAGAAAAACAGCGGCCGCCGGCAAGAGGACAGCCGGCAAAAGAGCGGCAGCCGCCTTGGCGGCCTTGTTCGCAGCGGCCGCCCTGTTCGCGCTGCAGCTGCTCCCGGCGCTT
>JAISXZ010000004.1 GCA_031270275.1 Eubacteriales Family XIII. Incertae Sedis bacterium
GCGTATCATAGGTCGGGTTGTACGTCAATGTCCACTTCCGGCGACGCAAATGTCCAATATCTGCGATTCAAGTGTCCAACGCGTGCGGCTCATGGTGTCCAACGCCGCCGACATATTCACCTATCTCACTACATATCTCGACAAAAGAAAAGACGCTCACAAAATGAACGCCTTTTCTTAAGTTAATGACATTGCATAAACAGGCGCTTTTTAGGCGGCGAAAATCCGCACACGTTTCAGGCCTATGTCTGCCGCAAAATCTTGTACAGCAGGGTGTATAGCGCTCTCGCTTCCTCGATTGTCAGCGACATGCACTCGCCTAGCTTGCGTGGGATTTCGAGTGCCCGCTCGCGCAGATCGGCGCCCTTTTCAGTAAGCGTCACGACAAGCTCACGCTCGTCTTTGTCGGAGCGGGAACGCGTCAAAAGCCCGTCTTTTTCCAGCTTTTTGAGAAGCGGAGTGAGCGTGCCCGAATCAAGGTGCAGATATTTGCCAAGTGTTTTTACATTCAGCGTTTTATGCTCCCACAGCGCCATCATAGCGATATATTGCGTGTAGGTCAGCCCAATGCCGTCAAGAAACGGCTTGTACAGCTTGACAACCTCCCTCGCGGCGGCATACAGCGGGAAGCACAGCTGGTTTTCAAGGGCGAGCGGGTTGTATTCATTCACACGCTCACCCCGCTGCCTGCCGGGCGAACTCCGCCGCGTCTTTCAAATCTTCTGCGTTCGGCAAACCTTGATTCATAACCAAGAATGAACCTTTGCATTGGAAAAACCCGTCCGCAATTTCAATTCCTGCGGGTTCTAACAGCGTGGCGATCTGTTCCCTCGCACTTTTGTCTGTGTACGCCGTGCCGAACACCACGACCCTTTTGACTGTGTCCGATGTCAGCCCCGTCAAAAACTTCTTTAGCTTGCCGTCAATGCCGCCGGCGTAAATAGACGCACCGACGAACAACAGATCAATAGGCTTGTCGATAGTCCCGACTTCCTTGACCGAACATGCTGAAACCCCGAGCGCGCTTGCTATCGCGTCTGCGATCTTCTTTGTGTTGCCGCCTTTTGATGCGTAGATAACTGCGTTCATGCACATACCTCCTCATATGCTTTTGTCGCTGCAATCGCCGACTGATCGGTGCGAGAGGCCGGACGGCGACCACAATGAATACCGCTCAATGCTTCGTTGATTTGAACGGCTGTATAGCCCTCCACAAGTTTAGGCTAGATGTGGCGCATCATTCTCCCTCCAAGAGCGCGGCTATCTGTTTTTCGATTGATGCGGGCGTTTTTGTCGGTGCGAACCTCGCAACGACATCGCCGTTTCGGTCAATGAGAAACTTCGTAAAGTTCCACTTGATGTTGTCGCCGAGAGCGCCACCTTTCTGCCCCTTCAGCCAAGTGAAAAGCGGCTCGGCATTCGTGCCGTTGACATCGATCTTTTTGAAACGCGGGAAAGTCGTGCCGTAGTTGATCGTGCAGAAGCTGCCTATTCCCTCGTCTGAACCGGGAGCTTGGTGCCCGAACTGGTTGCACGGGAAGTCAAGAACCTCAAGCCCCTTTGCTTGGTACTTGTCGTACAAGCCTTGCAGACCGTCATACTGTGGTGTAAAGCCACAGTCTGTCGCCGTGTTGACGACAAGCAGAACCTTTCCGCGATAATCGCCGAGGTTGACAGCGTTGCCGTCTGCATTGGCTACTGTGAAATCGTAGATCGACATTTTGAGTCACCTCCAACTTAATAGAATACAATTAGATTATACACAATTCAATAGCGCGTGTCAAGGCCGGGCAATATTTGCTTCGCGAATTTCCACCCTTTTCTTGACAGCATGAACGATCCGCAATTTTGTCAGGCTGCCCGTTGACAGCAATTTAAGCATCTGTCGCTTTGATGGCAACCTACGGAAGCGAATGAGCCCGCCGCTGTGGGATATTCTTTTCCGGACTATTCTTTTGCCAAAATGTCGCCGCGTAGAAAGCCGGCACAAGCCTTCGCCATTTCGCGTGGCGACTCGACCGCGCCGCCCTCCAGCCATTTGATCAGGACATTGAACGCGGCACCGGTCACGAAGTACAGTTTATACCGCTCTATGGATGAATATGGCATATCGCCCGCCATTTCCTCGATATAAGTTTCGGCAATTAGGAAGCCCGTGCCACCTTTGCCTCCGTAATGGGGCCTGTCACCGTTATTTCTGAAAATTCCTTTTTTTAAGCAGAGCTAACAGGGCTTCCGTGATGTTTTTTCTAACCCTTGCGTTTTCCTGCACCCCTCTGGACATGGCACTACACCTCCGGCTGATAGCGTATGATACGAATTGCATCACGGAAATCAACCGAAAGCAAACAAAAATTTGTACTGATGATACAAAATATCCGTAAGCGTCAAAATAGAAGGACGCCTATCGTCAGCCAAGCCGCAGTGATACAATTGACTTCAACAGGACTTGAAAAAGCACATGCAGACTGCGCAAAAACAATATCATCCAACAAAGTGAACATGCTGAATACGTCATTCCCGGCTTGAGACTGCGCAACGGCAAGCGTGTGACTACCATGGGCAGATGGCGATGGAATCGGTCTGCGATTAGGGGCGGCGCCTCAAAAAATGGAATCTACCCATCTGCTGAAACACCTTTCGCTTGCGAAAAGGCAAAAATACAGACAGACCATTATTTCGCTAGGCAAATCTGCGGATATGGCTCCAATTTGACCCTGTGGCGAAAAATTGGTCCTGTGGTTCTGTGGCGAAAAATTAGCTCTTGATAGCGGGCCCCAATTTGTATATACTATGTATATACAAATGTATTTTTTACGTATATACATCGGAGGGTGCCATGGCAAAAAAAATCCTGAAATCGTTCCAAGTCATTTGACTCCAGTTTTATTGCTGTTTGGCGTGCAGCTTCCCGTTTTCCAACTAGATACTCTTAGCCGCACAAATTCCTGGGCCGGTTTTTTGCGCAGTCTGCATGTGCTTTTTCAAGTCCTGTTGAAGTCAATTGTATCACTGCGGCTTGGCTGACGATAGGCGTCCCGCCATTTGAGGGTTCTTTCCAAAGTTACCTCGCAAAAAAACCTCGCAAAAAAAACTATTGACAGGGCCAATCCTTTAGTCTATAATTAAAACATATTAATTATATATGCTATATATGTTTTACATGCCCTGTTGACCGGAAGGCCGGAGATAGGCGCGGACGCGCTTGTCGCCGGCCTTTTTTGCGGCCGCGCGCCGCCGCTGAACGACGCCGCCCACTCCCCTGCCTTTAGGCATGGGGACCGCGCCCGATACAGCCGGCGCGGGTTTGCAATCCCCCGGCGGCCATGTCCTGCGGGGCCACGGGCGGAGCCGGGCGGAAAAGGAGGGGATATGGGTAAAATCGCGAAAAACCTGACGGAGCTCATAGGCAACACGCCGCTGCTGCATCTGGGGCGCTTCTCCGCGCTGTGGGGCGTGCAGGCCGCCCTTTTGGCCAAGCTGGAATACTTTAACCCCTTGGGGAGCGTCAAGGACCGGATCGCCCTGGCGATGATCGAGGCCGCCGAAAAAAGCGGCAGCCTCTCCGAGGGGGCCACGATAGTCGAGCCGACCAGCGGCAACACGGGCATCGGCCTGGCTTTCGTCGCCGCCGCTAAGGGCTACAGGATCGTGCTCGTGATGCCCGACACGATGAGCGCCGAGCGGAGGAAGCTGCTCGCCGCGCTGGGGGCGGAGCTGGCGCTGACGCCGGGGGCGGAAGGGATGAGGGGCGCCATACGGAAGGCGGAGACGCTTGCCTCGCAGATCCCGGGCGCCTTTGTCCCGCAGCAGTTCGACAACCCCGCAAACCCCAGGATACACCAGCGGACCACAGCCATGGAGATATGGCGGGACACAAAGGGCCGGGTCGACGCCTTTGTCGGCGGGGTCGGCACCGGCGGCACGGTCACGGGCGTCGGGCAGGCGCTGAAAAGGAAGAACCCCGCCGTCTGGATCGTTGCCGTCGAGCCCTTCGCCTCCCCCGTCCTTTCGGGCGGCGCGCCAGGCGCCCATAGGATACAGGGCATCGGCGCGGGCTTCGTCCCCAAGGTGTACGCGCGCGAGGCCGTGGACGAGGTCTTCCGCGTCCGCGACGAGGACGCCTTCGAGACCTCGGAGTCGGTCGCGACGGCGGAGGGCCTGCTTGTGGGGATTTCGTCCGGGGCCGCGCTGTTCGCAGCGGCGCAGCTTGGCAAGCGGAGGGAGTTTGCGGGGAAAACCGTCGTCGCGCTGCTGCCCGATACGGGCGAGCGCTATCTGTCCACGCCGCTCTACGATGCGAGGAAGGGCTAAAGGAAGGGCAAAAAATGGGCTTTGTCGAAAAACCGAGGTTCTCATGCATGCTGGGCGGCGCCCTTGCCACGATCAACGCGCTGCCCCGCGTGGCGCCCATAGTGCACGCCTCCCAGGGCTGCGGCGGCAACCTTTACATGGCCGCCTTTTCCGGGAGCGGCTATTTCGGTTCCGGCTACTGCGGCGGGAACAGCGCGCCCAGCTCCAGCATCATCGAGCGCGACATCGTGTTCGGGGGCGAGGAGCGGCTTGCGGAGCAGATCGAGGCGACGCTGGAGCTTATGGACGCGGACCTGTTCATCGTGCTGAGCAGCTGCATGACCGAGATAATCGGCGACCATGTAAAGGGCGTGACGGAACGCTTCCACAAAAACGCCTACGGCGCCCCGATCCTTGCCGTCGAGACCGCCGGCTTCGCCGCCAATTCCTACGAGGGCTACGGCAAGGTGTTCGAGGGGCTTTTCGAGTCCTATATCGACCCCGTACCCCAAAAGGATCCCCGGCTGCTCAACATCTTCGGCGTCATCCCGTCCTACGACCCGTTTTTCAGGGGCGAGCTGGAGGAAATACGGCGCATCCTCGGCCGCCTCGGCATAAAGGCCAACACCTTTTTCACGAACGGGCAGACGGTCGAGGACATACGCTCCGCCGGTGCGGCCTCCCTGAACCTGAACCTTTCGAGCGTCTATTTCGCCGAGGGGCTGGAGCGGATCCGCGTGTCCCACGGCATTCCCCACGCCGCGCTTGAGATGCCTGTGGGGGCGCAGGCGACAGAACGCTTCATCGCGGATGTCTCCGCGCTGATGGACGTGCCGCCGGAAACAGGGGACGCGGTGGCCGCCGACGAGGCAAGGCGCTACTACGCCTATATGGACCGCGCGCTGGACCTTTATGCCGACGCCGATTTCCAGCAGTACGGGATCGTCGTGTCCAACGCGAACAGGGCGATCCCCTACGCCCGCTACCTCATCGAGGAGATAGGGTGGATCGGGGAGTATGTATTCGTCACGGACGATCTGGACGAGGCGCAGAGGGACAGGCTCTCCGCCGAGTTCCAAAAAGCCTCGTTCCCCGCAGAGCCCAGGCTGGTGTTCGAGACCGGCACGGACAGGATAATGAAACGCTTTTTCGAGGACAGGCCGCAGTTCGTCAAGGATCGGTATTTCGACGCCTTCTCCCCGGCCTTCATCCTGGGCAGCTCGCTGGAGCGGGAATTCGCCCAGGCGATCAACGCCGGGCTGCTGTCCGTCAGCTTCCCCGTCACGAACAGGCTGATCATGCACAGGGGCTATGCGGGCTACAACGGGGGCTTGGCGCTGTTTGAGGATATAGTGGGGACCCTCGTCGGCCCCCGGTAAACACCATCACTAGGCGGCGCGGGATTCGGCGGCGCGGGATAGGAGCTGTGGATATGGGATATTACGAACAGAAGGCCCCGCCGGTGCGGGACGACCGCCTGGAGCTGACGACGGCCTTCGGCGGCTGCGTCGAATCCCTGCTCAAGGGCTCGAAGGGGGGCTGCACGGCCGGCTGCGCGCGCAGGTTCTCCCAGGCGAACGCCTGCCAGCTGCTGCTGACGCTCCAGATGGCTTTCACCGTCCCGGAGGCCGTGACCGTCGTGCATGGGCCGGCGGGCTGCGGGTCGCAGAGCAACGCGGCGGAGTTTGCCATCAGGACGGCCGCCGCGGCCAGGGGCGTAAAGCGGGACAGATTCATCTGGCTCAGCACGAACCTGCAAAACGACGACATCGTAGCGGGCGGCAGGGACAAGCTGGCCGAGGCGATCCGCTACGCGGACAGGACCTTCGCGCCGCGCGTCATATTCGTCGCGCTGACCTGCGCGCCGGCCGTCATCGGGGACGACATCGACGAGATATCCGCGGATCTGCAACGGGAGGTGGCGGCCAGGGTCGTCCCCCTACACTGCCCCGGCTTCAAGAGCAGGGTCGTCGCCTCGGCCTACGACACGTTCTACCACGCGATCATCAGGCATTTCGAGCTGGAGCCGCGCCCCGGCGCCGACTACAGGCTGCCTTTCGAATACGCGCCCGACCACGATCTGAAGGAATGGCAGTTCCAGCGCGAGCGCTCCAACACGGTCAACCTGATCAACGCGTCGTCATACGGGGCGCCGGACGAAAAGGAGATCGTGCGCCTGTTGAACGCGCTGGATCTGGAGGTCCGCGTCTACACGGAATACGCGCACTACGACGATTTCAGGAAAATAACGATGGCCGCGCTGAACATCAGCCTGTGCAACGTCCACGACGACTATCTGGCGACCTACCTGGAGGAGAAGTACGGCATGCCCAGCCTCGTATCCGGCATGCCGCTCGGCATCGCGGCGACCGGCGAATGGCTTCTCGCCGTGGCGGGGAGATTCGGGAAAGAGGGGCTGGCAAGGCGGATCATAGCGGCGGAGGAGGCGCAGCTTTCGGACGCGCTGCTGCCTCTCAGGGGAAGGCTGGCCGGCAGGCGCGCGGTGATCAACGGCGGCGTGATCCGCGTCGCCTATATCGCGATCATGCTGCAGGAGCTGGGCCTAGAGGTCGTGGGGCTGAGGCCCTACCACTACGACAGCCTGAGCGATCCCGTCTACGAGAAGCTGCGGGAACATTTTCCGGACGTGGACGTCAACGTGGCGGCCAGCCAGATGTTCGAGTATATGAACATCCTGAAGCGGGAACGGCCCGACCTCTGCGTCTCGCACGGCGGGAGCAACGCGTGGGCCATGAAGGCGGGCATCGCGACGGCGCCGCTGTTTTCGCCGAACCAGGCCAGCCTCGGCTACGCGGGGGTCTACGCGCAGGCGCGGCATTTTGCCAAGGTGCTGGCGAACACCGCGCTTCAGCGCAATATAGCGGAAAACGTGAGGCTGCCCTATAGGAGCGAATGGTACGAGAAAGATCCCTATTCATATATAACGGGACAAATTTGAAGAAATTTGAAAAACCGCTTGACAAAGGCATGGACATGCCTTATAATACATATATAACATATATGTAAACCTTGTTTATGTGGCTTCGGCCCATGGGGGAACGCGCCTTGCGTCAGTCAAAGAACATGTCGGACGAGGATTTGGCAAAGGAGATCGCGCGGCTGCGGGGAAGCTCGATATCCGAGGAGCAGCTTGGGCTGTTCTTCGAGTACCTTTCGCAGATCAGGTACGGCTCCATCACGCTGACGATACAGGACGGCAAGGCCATACAGATCGACAAGATCGAAAAGATCCGCATACGCTGAAGCAATGTGAATGCGCTCCGCGCTTCAAATTGAACAGGCCCATCTGAATATGTGTTGACCGGACGACCGGAGATGCAGAGAGAAAGGAGCCGACATTATGGCGCTCAATCTGGCATCGCCGGAAATACAGGCGCGCGAACAGCGCCTGGGTTCGATCACAGGCTACAAGGGGACGCTCAGGGACATGGCGTCCAGCGGCTGCTCGGGCTGCCTCTCCAACAGGAGGCGCTGCTTCACGACGGTCAGCTCGTGCACGCACTTCCACTGCCTCAGCCTTCTTATCAACATACAGGACTCGGTGATCGTCGATCACTCGCCCAACGGCTGCACGTCCGGCATCATCCACTTCAGCGCGAACAGGGTCGTCGGGGGCCGCCTGGGCCCCGATACCCACCATGCGCGCGTGTTCAGCACGAACATCAGGGAAGACGGCACGGTATTCGGCGCCCTGGACAGCCTGCGCGACACGATACGGGCGGCCTACGGGCGCTATCGGCCCAAGATCATCTACGTATCGACAAGCTGCGTCTCGAGCATCATCGGGGACGACGTATACAGCGTCGTGCAGGAGATGCGCGAGGAGCTCGGCGTGACGATCACGTTCGCGTCGGTGGAGGGCATCAAGTCGAAGATCTGGGCATCCGGCTTCGACGCCTACGGCCACGCCATGGTCGATTCCGTCATCAAGCCCCCGACCGAGAAACGGAACCAGGTGAACTACATCGCCTTCGCCCCGATCGGCCGCGAGGAAGTGGATCGCCTGTTCGCGCGCCTTGGGTACGAGGTCCTGTACCTGACGGGCCTGACGAGCAACGAGGAATACGCGCGGGCTTCGCAGTCGGTAGCCACCTTCGGCCAGTGCGGCGCGCAGTCCAGCTATCTTGCCGGCTCTCTGGAGCAGCTTTACGGCATAAAGTATTTCCAGTCCTATCTGCCCTACGGCGGGATCGGCTTCGAGCGTTTCATGGGCGAGATAGGCCCCTATCTGGGAAAGGCCGAGCTGGCGGAGCGGATCGTCGCGGAGGAAAGGGAGAAATACCGCGAGGAGCTGGAATCGCTGAGAAAAAGGCTTTCGGGGAAGACGGCCGTGATCCTGCTCGGCGCGAGCTACGCCTATGAATACGTCAGGATCCTGCGCGAGCTGGGCGTAAGGGTCCTGCACGCGGTCGGCTACCACTACGATCCGCGCCTCGACAACCAGTCCGACGACCCGGTGGCCGCCGCCGCGGACGCGCGCGACTTCGAGGACGTGCCCACCTCCGTCAACGACATCCAGACGATGGAGAACTATCTCCTCATCAAGAAGCTGAAACCCGACTTCATAGTCTCCCGCGCGCACGGCGACGGGTGCTGGGCAGTCAAGATGGGCATCCCGGACATCGAGGGGCGTATCGGCCTCCAGGTGTTCGGCTACAAGGGGCTCGTCTCCTTCGGGCGCGTGATCGCGGACGAGCTCGAAAACCTCAATTTCGTCAAGAAGCTCCACGCGCGCTATGAATCGCCCTTCACGAAGGAGTACGAGGCATGGGACCCCTATTTCGCGCTGGAGGACACAGAGGAGGCGATCTGAGGCGATGTGCGGCTTTGTCGAACAGGAACGTACCACCTGCGCGCTCGGGGGCCTCTACACGGCCCTGGCCATGGAGGGCGTGCTGCCCGTGCTGCACTGCGGCCCCGGCTGCCAGGCGCAGACGCGCGGCATGCTGGCGAACAGCAACGGCGCCCAGAACAGCCATCCCTTCATGGAGAGCGTCGTGCCATGCAGCAATTTCGGGGAGTCCGACGTCGTGTTCGGCGGGGCGGACAAGCTGCGGAAGGTCATCGACCATTCCCTGCGCGCCTACAGGGCCGACATGCTCATAGCGATGAACGGCTGCACCCCCGAGATCGTAGGCGACGACATAGAGGAGGTCGTCCGATCCTTTTCGGGATGCGGGACCCCCGTGCTCTTTGTCGAGGCCGCGGGGTTTCGCGGCAACAACCTCTACGGGCATAGGCAGGTGCTGTCCGCGATCATCAGCCAGTACCTTTCGCGGCAGGAGCGGGGCGAGAAAATACCCGGCCTGGTGAACGTGTTCGGGATCGTCCCGTACTACGACACCTTCTGGTCTGCGGAGCTTGACGAGATAGAGCGCCTTCTGACGCGGGTCGGGCTTAGGCCGAACATCTTCTACGGGCGGGGCAAGGGGCTTTCGGAGATACGGAAGATACCGCAGGCGGAATTCAACCTGCTCCTGTCCCCCTGGACCGATCTGGAGATCGTGCAGGGGCTAAAGGAGGAGTACGGCACGCCGTACTTCCATTACCCCGCCGCCCCGCTGGGCCCGACGGAGACAAAGCGCTTCCTGCGGGAGCTGGCGCGCTACGCCGGGCTCGACGAGGTGGCGGTCGGGGACGCGATCCGGGAGGGCGAGGGCTATTACTACTACTACGTCAACCGCTCGCTGCACTGGATCTATTCCTGCCGCACGCTGCCCAAGCATTTCTTCGTCAGCGCGAGCGCGGCGGCGGCCCTGCCGCTCGTCCGCTTCATGGTCAACGACATGGGCCTGCTGCCGGAGAAGGTATACATCCCCGAGAATGTCCCGGAGGAGCACAGGCAGCGCGTGGAAGGGTATTTCCGGGACATAGAGGCGGACGAGGGCAAACGGAACGGCTTCCCGATCTCGTTCTCGGAGGACGGCGGGCTCATGGCCGCGGAGATAAGGGACAGGCAGTTCGATCCGGGGACCGTCTACATATTCGGCTCGCTCTGGGACGTGCTTTTCTGCCGGGGCAAGGGCCTCCCCTTCCTCTCCGTGTCCGCCCCGCAGGGGATACATATGATAGGCGCCAAGCATTACTTCGGGTTTTCCGGCGGCGTCAACCTGTTCACCGACTATTATGCCGCCCTGGCGGATCTGGGGCCCTTCGGCGGCGGCTCGCACGAGTAGGCTTTCGGACGCCAAGCGGTTTCGATTGCAAACAGGGTGGGCGCTAAGCCCCAGAGGCTCGCCCGGCGCACCCTTGCCGGGCGGCAAAGAAAGGAGGGTTCGGCATGGCAGCCACAGCGGCAGCCACTATTGGCGAAGAATACAGGATCGTGACGGAGAGCCTGGGCCTGGTCTACAATATCCGGCGCGCGAGGAAGGATCCCGGATCGCGCAGCCTGCAGGCGCTGAAGGACGTCAATCTCCGGGTGCGCTCAGGCGAGTTCCTTTCCCTTGTAGGGCCTTCGGGCTGCGGGAAATCGACCTTTCTCTACATCCTCGCCGGCCTGAACAGGAAGACATCCGGCGTGGCCTATATCAACGGCCAGGAGATCACGGGCCCGGCCCTGGACCGGGGGATCATCATGCAGGCCTACGCGCTGTTCCCGTGGCGCACGATCCAGAAGAACGTCGAGTTCGGGCTTGAGGTAAAGAAGCTGCCCAGGAAGGAGCGCGCCAGGATCGCCGGCGACTTCATCGAGCTGGTGGGCCTGAGCGATTTCGCGGATCGCTATCCCTACGAGCTTTCGGGGGGCATGAAGCAGCGCATCGCGATAGCCCGCGCCCTGGCCTACGATCCCGACGTGCTGCTGATGGACGAGCCCTTCGCGGCCGTAGACGAGCAGACGCGGGGGAACCTGCAGTCGGAGCTGCTGCGGATCTGGAGCAAGACCAACAAGACGGTCATCTTCGTCACGCACAGCATAGAGGAAGCCGTATACCTCTCCGACCGCGTAGCCGTCATGACGGCCAGCCCCGGGACCGTCCGGGGGATCGTGGACGTCGATCTGCCGCGCCCCCGCGACGAGTCGATCAAGAACACGCCGGAGTTCGCCGCGATACGCAACAAGGTGTGGCCCCTCCTGCAGAGCGCCAGCGACCGGACGGAGGAAGTCGTCTACGAGGTGCGGGAACTGGTCAGCAAGCCGCAGGACAGGGTGATCTGACCCTATGCAGCATGGCTTAGGAACTGTCGAAAAATAAAGTGTATAGTTGGCGCAGGAATTTTGTTCAGATCGGGTTCTGAGGGCGATTTTGCCCCCCGGAGCGTACTGCTTGGTACGTGAGGAGGCCAATAATCGCAATCAGGTTCCGAGATGGGCAAAAATGGCGTGGCGGGTGAGTAGTAACAAACAGGGGGAAAGGAGGGCAGCATGGAACCTGGAATCGGAAAAAAGGGCATCGTCCCGAAGCTTTTTCTCGGCTACCAAAAGTCGGTCATAATAATACTGCTGATCGTCTTCTGGGAGCTACTGTCCCGGATCTCGCCCAGCATCTATATATCGTCGATCCCCGAGATCGTCCAGGAGTTCGGCAAGCTGGGCGCGTCCGGGGAGCTGGGCAAGCACATAGGCACAAGCCTGAAAATCTCGGTCATAGGCCTGCTCATAGGCCAGGTCCTCGCCATCCCTATCGGCGCGCTGCTCGGCTGGTACGAGAAGGCGTACAACTATCTCGACCCCCTGCTCACGCTCATGCGGAACACCTCGATCCTCGCGATCCTTCCGCTGTTCGTCCTCTTTCTCGGGATCGGGGACGTGTCCAAGATAGCCATAATAATCTGGGCCACCTTCTTCCCGACCATGCTGAACACGATGCAGGGCGTCAGGCATACGGACGCGACGCTCATACGCTCGGCCCAGTCCATGGGCGTCGGCAACATCGGGCTTTTCGCGAAGGTCGTGCTGCCATCCGCCTCGCCGTACATAACGGCCGGCTTCAGGCAGGCGGCAGGCATCGCGCTTCTCGTAATCGTAGGCGCGGAGATGCTCGGGGCGCGGTACGGCATAGGATATATGATCTTCCAGGCGCAGAAATCCTACCTGATCCCCAAGATGTACGTCGGGATCATCACGATGGCGGTCCTGGGCATCGTGGTGAACGGCCTGTGCAGCAAGCTGGAGCGGGAGCTTATCAAGTGGCAGGAAAAATCCCATCTGGAGTAGCCGCTGGCAGCCAGCCCGCAGGGGCGGGGAAGGGGACCGCGCCCCCCGCTGACTTGGAACAAAACGGCTGTATTTCCCGATTTTGCGAGCAAAGACTTTGGTGGGCTTGGCTCACTGTTTGAGCGAAGCGAGTTTGAGCAAGTCCCCAAAGTCTGTGAGCGAAATCGCAGGAAATACCCGTTTTGCGACGGAAGCGGGGGGCACGGTCCCCTTCCCCGCACACACACACCTCTGAACTATAGCCGCTGGCAGGAGAAATGTTCTGGCAGCCATCAACCAAGGAAAGGAGAGTCATCATGAAAAAACTATCAGGGAAAAGATTCCGCATCGTTTTGTCCGCGCTCGTCGTCGCGTCCGCGCTGGCGCTGACGGCCTGCGGCGGCGGCTCGTCGTCCGGGGGAGGGTCTTCGTCCGGCGAGGGATCATCCGGCGCCGACGGGGCGAAATACGTCATCAAGCTGGGCAACATAGGCACGAACGCCACGGCGGTAGACCCGATAACGGTCGGCATCGAGAAGGGCTTCTTCGCCGAGGAGGGCATCGAGATCGAGGATCTGGGCGAGGTAGACGTCCTGCAGAACGTCGCGCTGATCGAGAGCGGCAGCGTTGACGCCGCCCTGGTCATGGAGTCCGACATCGTGGCCGCCGTGGACGTCGGGGCCGACATCGTGGAGGTGGCAGTAGGGATGGCCGTCAGCGAGGAGAAGCCCCATATGGCCTATGTCGTCCGCGAGGACAGCCCGCTTCAGAAGGGCGACAGCCTCGTCGGCTACAAGATCGGCCTGACGGGGCTGAACGGCTGCAACCTCGGCTTCCTATACGAATACGCCGCCCAGAACGGCGTGGCGGACCCCGCGAGCGAGCTCGACGTCATCAGCTCCGCCTTCCCGGCCCTGCTGGAATCCCTGCGCGGGGGGGATCTCGACCTGATCGGCCTGCACGGGACGACGAACGAGGAGGTCATCAAGAGGATATACCCCGAGTTCCGCGTGCTTTTCACGGACTACGACTTCGCGCAGGACCGCGCCGGAGACATAGCCTGGATCGTAAGGCGCCCCTGGGCGGAGGACGATCCGGCGCGCACGGCCGCCTTCGTCGCGGCGGTGGGCAAATCCAACAACTTCGTGAACGAGAACTACGACGAGGCCCTTGAAATATACAGGAGCGTCGCGAAGACGGAGCTCAACGACGAGCTTTTCAGCACGCCCTACTTCGCGCCGGACGGCCTTATCGTCGAGTCGCACGTCCAGTACTGGATCGAGACGCTTACGAAGCCGGACAGCTTCCAGCCCCTGCAGAACAACGACATCGTCTACGACCAGGTGGCGACGAACAAGTACAACCCGAATTCCGACGAATTCGAGGGCTGATTCGGATCTGCCGCAGGCGGCCTTTGCGCGGCGGCGGGCCAGGACGGAGGCAGGGATGGAAGCTACGGCGGTACGTGAGGCAAAGGGCGCGGGGACCCGCGCGGGGAGGGTGCAGAACCTGCATCCCTGCTTCGGGGCGGCGGGGCGCAGGGCCAGGATGCATCTGCCCGTCTGCCCGGCCTGCAACCTGGAGTGCGGTTTCTGCGTCCGTTCCACAAACGGCGGCGAGGACCGCCCCGGCGTGTCCTCCTTCGTCCTCCCCGCGAACGAGGTCCTTCCCTACGTCAGGGCCGCGCGCGGGCTGTGCCCGGAGCTTTCCGTCGTAGGCGTCGCGGGTCCTGGCGACGCCCTGGTCGGCGACGGCATGTTCAGGGCCTTCCGCGCCATAGGCGGCGCCTATCCTGATCTGCTCAGGTGCCTGAGCACCAACGGGCTGCTCCTGGACAGAAGGGCGGACGAGCTGATCGCCCTCGGCATCGACACGCTGACCGTGACTGTCAACGCGATCGATCCCGGCATCCTCGCGCAGATCGTGCCGGCCCTGCGGTACGACGGCAGGAGGATCGAGGGCGAGGAGGGCGCGAGGATACTGATCAGGAACCAGCTGGCCGGCATACGCAGGATGCACGCGGCCGGCGTCACGATCAAGGTGAACACGGTGCTGATCCCGGATATCAACGGCGCCCATATAGAGGACACGGCGCGCGCCGTGTCCGAGGCCGGGGCGGACATGTACAACATCATACCGCTCATCCCGCAGCACCTCTTTTCGGGACACCCGGAGCCCACATGCGCCGAAATAGAGGACGCCCGCCAAAAGGCGTCCCGCTACGCCGACGTGTTCCGCCACTGCCGGCACTGCCGGGCGGACGCCGTAGGCATACCTGGGCTCAGCAACCGCTCGGCGGAAGTATGGGGGGACCTGGCGGGGCGCGCGGACGAGGTGTTCTCCCACGGCTGATCGCGGGCGGGCTGTCCTTGGCGAGGCAAAACGGCGAGCGAAAAATCGCAGCTTCGCAATATGTTGACTACACTTCAACGAGTATTTGGAGGCATAAATGTCAAAGGAGCTAAAGCAAATTGCAATATACGGAAAAGGCGGGATCGGAAAGTCGACGACGACATCCAATCTGAGCGCCGCGCTGTCGGACATGGGCTACAAGGTGATGCAGTTCGGCTGCGATCCCAAGGCCGACTCGACGAACACGCTGCGCGACGGCTCCTACATCCCGACCGTGCTCGATCTGCTCAGGGAAAAGGGCAAGGTAGACGCCCGCGACGCGATCTTCAAGGGCTACAACGGCATCTACTGCGTGGAGGCCGGCGGGCCCGCGCCGGGCGTGGGCTGCGCCGGGCGCGGGATCATCACCGCCGTGCAGCTTTTGAAGCAGCAGAACGTGTTTGACGATCTTGGCCTGGACTACGTGATCTACGACGTGCTCGGCGACGTCGTGTGCGGCGGCTTCGCGGTCCCCATACGCGAGGGCATCGCCAAGCATGTCTTTACCGTCTCGTCCTCGGACTTCATGGCCGTATACGCCGCGAACAACCTGTTCAAGGGCATACAGAAGTATTCCAATTCCGGAGGGGCCCTGCTGGGCGGCGTGATCGCGAACTCCGTGGCGCCGGATTCCGGATACCAGCGCTCGATCATAGACGACTTCGTCAAAAGGACCGACACCCAGGTCATGCAGTACGTGCCGCGCTCCATCACCGTGACGCAGAGCGAGCTGTCGGGGAAGACGACCATCGAGGCCGCGCCCGATTCCAGGCAGGCCGCCGTGTACCGCGAGCTGGCAAGGCGCGTGGACGAGCATTCCGAGTCGAAGACCCCGAAGCCCCTGGACGCGCAGGAGCTGCGCGACTGGGCCGCGGCGTGGTCCGACCAGATACTCGCCATAGAGTCGGGAGAGGTCCGGCAGGCCTCGGCGGGGATTTAGCCATGGGCATGAAAATAGCGGTCACGACCACGGACAGGCTGACGCTGCACAGGCATTTCGGGCAGGCCGAGTCCTTCCACATCCTCGAGTTTTCGGAGGACGGGAGCGAGTGGGAATTCACGGACCTGCGCGAGGCGCGGAAGGCCTGCGGAGGCGGCGGGCACGACACGGCCGCCTTCGACGGGATCATAGCGCTGCTTTCCGACTGCGACGCCGTCGTGGCGGGCAAGATCGGCCCCGGCGCCTACGAATACCTCGCCTCGCGCGGCCTGCGGGCCTTCGAGGCGACCGGCGCGCTGGAAAAGGTCATACCCGCCGTCTATAAGTCGCTGTGCGGAAATAAGCTTTACATCTGACTTGTCTTTTTTCCGCCAGGCTGCGTTGCAAAGCCTCGCCGAACCTTCGGGTTCGCCTGCGTTTTGCGCCTTGCCTGACGAAAAA
>JAISXZ010000005.1 GCA_031270275.1 Eubacteriales Family XIII. Incertae Sedis bacterium
AGGCTGCGCAAGGCGCTCAAAGCGAGCCGCCGCCTGACGCGGGACGAGCAGCTGCAGCTCGGCGCATGGGTGTCCGACGTCATATCGCGGAAGATCAAGGCAGACAGAGGCACAATCGAGCAGATCCAGGATGCATTTGAACGGAAGGAGGCAGCGCAGATGACATACGCCTTGGAGAAAGCAATAGACGAACTCGAACGGCGCGGCACGCGCAAGGGTCGGCGCGAGGGCAGGCTGGAGGGCAAGCTGGAGGGCATACGCGAGGGGGAACGCGAGGGTATGCGCAAGGGCAGGCTGGAGGGCAAGCTGGAGGGCAAGCTGGAAGGCAAGCTGGAAGCGGCCATGGCGATGCTCGATGACGGGCTTTCGCTTGAAACGGCGTCCAAATACTCGGGCATACCTGCAAACGAGCTTGCACAACACGCGGCCGGGGGCAAGACGCAGTAACGCAACCCTTCATCCCCGACCGCTTGACAGCGGTGCCCCAACGGACAACAAAACGCTCTGACGGTCCTATTTTGTCTTCGGACACGATGCGGAAGCTTCCGAAATCAGGACTGAATAGAGCCATCCTCGCTTTGTTTCGGCGGCATAAGCCTGGCGGCTATCGCCGCCGTCGCCGGGACCGACAGCACGAGCCCTATGCTGCCGGAAAGCCCCTGCAGTATCTCGACGGCAAGGCTGTTCATGTTTATGATCCTCAGGTAGGGCATCTGGTACATGAATACCATGAGCACCGTGTTTATGCCGCTGCCCGTGAACGCGAGTATGAGCGTGTTCGCCATCGTGCCCGTTATGTCGCGGCCTATGTTGAGCCCGGAGCGCATGAGCGCGGCGGAGGGCATCGCGGGGTCCAGCGCGCGCATCTCGCTCATGGACGAGGCTATGGACATGGACACGTCCATCACCGCGCCCGACGAGGCTATGACGATCCCCGCGAACAGCACGTCATGCAGATGCAGCTGCGTGTTCTGCGCTATGAATATGAGGTTTTCCGCCTCCGCCGTCGTGTAGGTCGATATGTGAGCGATCCGGCCGGCGAGAAGGGCCGCGCCGCCGGCCAGGAAGGTGCCCGCCACGCAGCCGCAGGCGGCCGCCGCGGACTTCCTGCCCAGGCCGTTCAGCGCCAGCATCGTCACGGCGGTGGACAGGGACACGACGACCGCGGCGGCGACTATGGGCTCGGCCCCTTTCAGCAGCATAGGGACGAACAGGAATATGACGCAGGCCAGCGTGAAGGCGAGCGACAGGAAGGCCTTAAGCCCCTTCATCCTGCCGAACAGGACTAGCGCCGCCACGAACGAGAGCGCCAGCGCGTAGAGCGCGCCTTCGCGGCTGTAGTCCACGACCATGCCGCTTGCGAAGCCGTCGTAGCTCGACACTATCATCTTCGTGCCTACCTTGGCGGGCTTGTTGTCCAGCCTGCCCACGAAGTTGTTCGCAAGGAACAGCCTGCCCTTCCGCTCCCCCGTCAACAGCCTGAATTCAAGCTCCTGGACGCCTATCCTTATCTCGGGGAAGCTTGGGTCCGGCGCCAGCGTGTCGGACAGCACCCGCGTGACCACGGCCTTCTCGTATCTGTTGCCCGTCTGTATGTCGGCGGGCTTGGGATAGTCCAGGCTGCTGTTCAGGATGATCAAAAACAAAACGAAGGGCGCGATGAACGCGCCCCAAAATATTTTTGCCCGCATTGCTTTCCTCTAGGCCCCTGTCCTGATGTTCAGGCAGATTATGATGAAGTCTGCGGTATCGACGACCCCGTCGCCGTTCAGGTCGTACTCGCTGAGATCCGCGGCATCGGTGGACTGGTAGCGCCCAAGGGCCATCGAGAGGTCAGCCAGCGTGAATTCGCCGTCGTCGTTCATGTCGCCTGGGACATCCGGCACGTCGTCCGTTATGCTGGTCGAGGCGCCGCCCGTTATTTCGGCCTGCACGTCGGCCGATGCCAGTATGGCGCCGTCGTCCATGGTCGCGTTAACGGTGTCGGCCTTGACGAGGCTCACCGTCGTCTGGCCCAGCTGCGCGTCGGCCCTGACCTTGAACACGAACTTCGCCACGTCCTGGCTCTCGGCGCTGATCGGCTGCGACAGGCCCGTTATGAGGTCTATGCCGCCGTCCGTCGTCACGACGCTGCTCAGCACGGTTCCGTCGGCCAGGCTTTCGGCCCTGACAAACTCGAGCTTGCCGGCGTCGTATTCGACTCCCGTCTCAAAGGCGTTGGCGTTGACGAGGTTCGCGTATGACACGACGTACTCTATCTCCTGCCCGCCCCTGACGCTGGCCGTGGCCGGGCCGCTTATCGACGCGGTCGTCCTGGCCTCGCCGGGCTCCTCGGGATCCTCGGGATCGCCGGCCTTCATCACCGTGAGCGAGTCATAGAGGTATTTCTGGGTCGTGATCGTGTCGCTGGCCGTGTCGTACTTGAACATGTAGCAGTTGATATCGACCTTTTCCTCGCTGACCTCAAGCTCGACTATGACCTGCTCCTGCTTGGAGTCGCTTCCGCGCCCGTCCTCGTTATGGGCGGGGTTGGCCGAATCCACGTCGAGGAAGGCGTATCCGGGGATGAGGGGGTCGCCGGGGGTCACGGCGTAGTTCTTCATGGAGTACCACTTAAGGCCGCCCGCATGCCCGCCTATCATGTACAGGGGGGCGTTTTCCGGGTCGCTTACCGAGGCGCCTTCGGGGGCGTCCATCGCCTTTGTGCCGTCCTCGTTCACAAAGCCCCTGGAATACACGTGGTCATGGCCCTGCAGCACGAAGTCCACATCCAGCTGGGCGAACACCGGGCACCAATAGGTCCTCGCCTCTATCACGTCGGAGTCCGTTATGTGGGACGCGCCCGTGTACAGCGACTTGTGGAAGCCCACCGCCACCCACTGGCCGCGGGCCTTGGCCTCGTTCACGGCGGCCGTCAGGAATTCCTTCTGGCTGGCGCGGGCGGTCGCGTCGGATCTGGCCGCCTCCAGGTTGAGCATGACGAAGGTGGCCGGGCCGTAGTCAAAGGAATACACGATGTTTCCCTGCTGGGCCGGCGCGTTGATGTGGCGGTTGGAGGTGTTGTTGTCGTGGTTGCCTTGGATCGCCGCTATGAGGTAGCTGCCGAACATCTCCTGGCCGCCCTCGGGGAAGGCGCCGCTGTTCTTGAACATGCCCTCCCACTGGCTCTCGCTCGTGGCGGTGTCCGTTATGTCGCCGGCAAGGTAGACGAAATCGGGATCCATGTTCGCGACCTCGGCGAGCGTGGCGCCCAGGGCCTCCGCGTTCGTCGTGCTTGAAACCTGCGTGTCGGCCAGGTATATGAACCTGAAGCTGTCCTTGCTGCCGTACTCGGGGGCGGTCTTGAAGCCGCCCTCAAAGACGTTCGGGGCCTCGCCGACTGCATAGCTGTACTCCGTGTCGGGCGAGAGGCCGGAGACGGCTACCTTGTGGAAGTACTTGTCGCTCGCCCCCACGGAGCTTTCCCCTTCGTAGGCGGTCCCGTCTATGGTCACCACGGAGGGCGAGGGCTTTATGGTCGTGAACGTGAAATTCGCCTGCGTCGCGGGGTCGTCCCCCATATGCACGTTGACCTGGGCGGGGGTGGCGTCGGGGTCGGCCTCGGCGCCGGGCTCAGGATCGGGCTCGCCCGCCTCGCTGTAGGTCGCGTTCAGCGTCATTCCCCAGTATATGTCCGAGCTGTTCTGGTCGCGGTTGTGCAGATCGACGGATATGACGTTGCCGTCGCCCTCGACCAGGTACTGGCGGTAGGCCGTAAGGTCCACGGCGCGCTGGCTCGCCGATTCCTTGGCCTCGCCGACGTAGTTGGCGGCCGTGCCGTGGCCAGCGTCCGCAGGCATGTACATGGAGTCGATGAGATGCCCGTTCAGGTACATGTTGTAGCCGTCGTCGAAGTGGATCCTGGCGTTCAGCGCGCTGATGTCCGCGATCCCGCTGACGGAAAACCCGGTGCGCAGATAATAGGTG
Organism: Eubacteriales Family XIII. Incertae Sedis bacterium; assembly: GCA_031270275.1. GTDB lineage: Bacteria > Bacillota > Clostridia > Peptostreptococcales > Anaerovoracaceae > JAISXZ01. The sequence continues at coordinate 3,967 of JAISXZ010000005.1, forward strand.
ATGTACGCGTTCGGGTTCGCCCTGTTGGCGACAAGGCTGCCGACCTCGGATATGCGGCCGAACGCGCCGTTGTCCGTCTCGGCCGCCGGGTAGCCTATCGGCTGCGGGCCCGAGAGCCAGGCCGAGTCGTCAAAGTCCCTGCTGCGGAAATCGGTGGCGGCGTCGCCGAACAGATCCGTGTCTGTGTCGCTGTAGCTCCAGGCCGAATGCGCGTCTATGAGCGTGACGGGCGGCGAATCTGCGGACGCGACAAGGGCCCCGGCCCCGTTCGACAGCGATGTGAGCAGCATGGACCCGAGCAGGGCGGCGACGGCGAGCCTTTTTGCCGCGACGGGCGTCTGTTCAAGCCTGATCTTGTTGAATGTCATCTTTCCCTCCCAATTTTTGCGTTTTTCCGTTTCTTGCCTGTTTCTTGCCTGTTTCTTGCCTGGATGCGCGATCCTTTGCCTGGTCGCTTGCCTGTGGGGCGCGTCCGCCCCGCAGGCTTGGCGGCGTCCCGCGCGCTGGGCCGCGCGGCGAGAGCGGGGAGCCGGCGATCCCCGCCGCCCTGAAAAGCCCGATCCTAAGCGGAGGTCTCGTCAGAACGTTTGCGCCTTATATTCAAGTATCCGAGCAGAAGGTTGAAGACAAGGCTGACAAGGAGCAGGAGCGTCAGTAGGGACTGCAGCCTGTCTCCGCCTTCGCCCTGGATATCTGACATGGGGATGGCTTCGTCGTCTATATAGGCGGGATCGCCGCCCTCCGTCGCCGCGCCGTAGACCCCGGCCGGCTCCGTGGCCGCGCCGGGGGCGGATTCCACGGCGGCGCCGGCAGCGTCTTCAGGCGCCTTCGCGCCCGCGCCGCCCAAGCCCGCTTCCGGGGACGGCAGGGCCGCGGGGATCTCGATCTCGGGCGCCGCGTCCAAGGGAACGGCCTCGTCGGGCAGGGCCTGCGCGCCCTCGTCCACGTCCGCGGCCAGCACGGCGCGGCTTATGGGTATCCGCCTGCCGACCTCGTTGACGGCGGTGTTTACCGTGCCGCCCTCGACCGTGTAGACCTTGACGCGGTCGATCTCCACATATGAGTCCGCCTCGCCGGCGTACTCGAGGGCAATGTCCGCCGACACGCTGCCGGAATACTCGTTTTCGTCCGAAAAGAAGCTGAACCAGGTCAGCCCCCTCGCGTCCGTCGGCCCCGCCGACATCACGTCCCTGCCGTAGCTGACCGACTTCACGGCCACGCCTTCGCCGCACTCAATCGCGAATTCCGCGCCGGCGTAGGCTTCCGGCTGCTCGACGGCCACGCTGAGGGAGAACTCGCTCTGCGTCCCGTCCAGAGTTATTTCGGACGCGCTGCTTATCGTGGCCGCGAAGCCGTGAAGCGGCGCGGCAAGGATCGGCAGGCAGACAGCGATCGCCATAAACACGCTCTTTTTCAAAATTCATCATCCCTTTCGTTTCGTCCGGCGCCGCCCGCGCTTCTTCGCAGGCCCGGCCGCGACATCCCTGTCCATGGCTACAATTTAAACACGCGCGTGTTAAGACTGCTATCGCCTGCGCTTAAAATCCCCGTTAAAAGACTGTTAAGGAACTGTCGAAAAATAAAGTGTGCAGTCGGCGCAGCAATTTTGTGTCCCGGCAAGGCGCCGGGTTCCGCGAATACTTGTAGTATTCAAGGGTTCCGGCAACGCAGCCGGGGCGCGAAAGGGCAAGCCAAATGTGCGGGTTATTTTTCGACAGTTCCTAAGGCATCTGCCCGACGATTGCGCGATCAGAGGCGAGGCATGGGGCCGATAGGCATGAAACAGGCATGGGCATGAAAAAAACAGCGATTTACGGGAAAGGCGGCAGCGGCAAAGACGCCGCAGGAAACCCGCGCAGGCTATTTGCTGAAAGGCGGAGGGGGGAGGCATAGCGGCGGCCCGTAGCGGCCGGCGGCATGGGACACATGCCCTTATGGCCGCCGTTCGCGATTAACGGGCATAAACAATAAGCATTCCGGCGTCGCTCATACGAATACGCTCTATAATGCCTTCGAGCATATATTGGCCCGTACTGCCAATCTGAGGAATGCCAAAGGCTTCCGGATCAATAACCCCGTCAACCACACACGGATACTTTTGGGGATCCTTAATAAGAATTTGAAGTGGTTTCATCGTCACGAGATCTATAGTCAACTCCGCCTCATCCGATGAATACTCGGTGGGCAATCCCGTCGGCTCCAGATTGAAATAAGCGATGACGTTCTCTATATCCGTGTAGTAAAACTCGCGCGGATCCTGGACGGTGGCTTCTGATCCCATGGCGCCTCCGCCCGAAGGCGATCCGCCCGAAGGCGAGCCGTTGTTGACGACTGAAATGACTGCCACAAGAATCAACGCCGCCGCGGCAAGCGATACGACGATTTTCTTTTTTGTCTTTGGCGGCTGTTTGTCAAACTCCTGTTTGGCGTGGGCCGCGGTTTCCTGCGCCTTTTGGGCCGCTTCTTTTGCGGCGTCGGAGGCTTGTTGTCTGAGCCTTTGAGCCTCTTCCGACTGTGCGGCCGTTTTGACGGATTCGGCTGCCTTTTTTGAGGCTTCAACCGTTTTGTCCGTTAAATTTTGGGCCTTAGTCTTTAAATCGTACTCTTCCGCCTTGTCCTTGACCGTCTGCGTGACATTTGCGACTTTATTCTTTAAATCAAAATCATCGATTTTTTTCCGCAAGTTGTCAAATTTATTTGTGTCGGCCATCTTTATATATCCTTTCGATTCTAATACTTTCGATATCTGCTCCTATTGATTGTACAGCGCGTCGGCGTCGGACCAAACCTGCCCTGATATCCGTGCGGACGCCGCGCGCTCACTTCAGGCGGAAGATCGCGAACTCGCCGCTTGACGCCTCTTGTATCTCTCCGTCGCCTGAAAACCGGAAATCCTCCAATCCCTTCGTGGAGAAAAACGCCCGTTCGATGCCGAATCCATCTAGATTGGCCGACAGGTATTTGCCTATGATCTGCGCGAGCGAGCGGTGTTCCCCTATGCCTTTGCCGCCGACTTTAAGTTCGAACTCCTTCAAAATTTCGGGGTGATCTTTCGCGAGCAGGGCGGCGATCTGATAATCCGAGATGTGGCAAGCCTCGCCGTTGTCGTATGGCGGCACGAGGCGAAGTATTTCTGTTATGTCCGCGTCGTAGTTGCTGATGTTGAATCCGTTCATGTTTTTGCTCTCCTTTCGGGTATTCGCTGGTTGATTTATAAGCTATCGCTCCGCCGAATAGACATTGCGCGTCCTGGCGGCTGTTTTGACGTCTTGCTTCCTTGCAAAGCCTCGCCGAACCTGCGGGCCCGCCTGGGTTTTGCGCCTCGCGGGCCGCCAAGCCATCCCGCCAATTCAACGCAACATTTGGTCGTCGAATCAATAATCTACAATTTTTAAACTAATCGTTCCAATAGCGCCGTCGGCATAGTCAAAAAAGCCATCATAGATGATTCCGTCTAAGCCGAAACTGAATGTACCGCTATATCGGTCAATGCCGTGATCTCTAAAATCGTAGACATCCGCCCAGATAGGGCCAAGCTTTTTCAATTTCCCGAGCGCCTCATCAAGGGAATCATTCCCTTTGACGCCAAGCGCCGTATGCTTTTTCTCGACGTTTATAAAAGAAAGCAATACGAAGCCAAGAGTCCCATCAGGCGCAAAGCTGAGTATGAGATTATCCACATACCCGTCAATAGCACCGTCCGGATAAACCCGAATATCATGAATTTTAGCGCCGAGCTCTTCTTCGACTTGTTCGAAAGTGAGGCCGAGGAGGTGTATTGCATCTTTTTTGGGGAATCCGCCAACGTCGCCTCCGTCATCTGTGAAGATTGACCCAACAATGATCAACAAGAAGATCACGCATAGGACCACTAAAAGCTTCCTGCCCTTCTTGGGCCTCCCTGCTGTCGCGGCTGCCGCTTCAACCGTGTTTTCAACAATTCCGGCCGCCGCGATCCCCTGTTCCGCAAGCGGCTTGCCGCAACCGTCGCAAAACGCGCTTCCCGTCACGATTTTCGCCCCGCAGTTTCCGCAGAACGCCGATTTTTGCGAGAAACCGTTATTGTTTTCGTTGTTTTTCATACTTCCCTTCCTTGTATCGGCGCCAATGTTTAAATTCAAGTTGTGGCGCCGAATTGAACAAAACGACTGTCAAAAGGTCTACTTTTTGATAGTGGCCCCCGTCGTGGCCCAAAAGTCATGGCGGGGGCGCGATTACGGCGCGTCAACGCCAAAATCACGGATTTATTATTGGTTTTTTATGCTTGTGCTTGAAAATTATGCGTGAATATGATAGTATGAGAATGACAGTTTTGGACTATCAAAACGTAGGCTTTTCGATAGTTCGTTTTTTGCTTTCAGACAACTTTCAGACAATCTGAATTCCCGCAAGCGCCTGTAAAAGGTGGCTTCTTTCAGCCCCGTCCGCGCAAAAACCCCGTCAATCGGCAGTTTTCCCCGTTCCCAGGCCTTAACGAGAGCGGCAAAGTTCTCAGGGGGATTTTTGACAGAGAGGCCGAAGCCGCTCCCGCACCGGGGCCTAGCGGAAAAAGATCGGCGTTTTATAAGGTTTTGGGTAACGCAGGCCACTGCGCTGGGGAAACGTGGCCGCCTGTCGGGAGTCCGACAAAAAAACGTGCCGCGGTCGGCGACACGAAGTTGTATGCGTGAAAACGGTTTGTTGGTTTTGGTTTTTCGTCATGCGGCCACAGGCCATGACAACAACCTGCCGCGTGACACACCATGCGCGGCGCGAAACACGGGCGCACCGGTCAGGCGGCGCATCTCCCGTCGGCCCGCCGCAGGCAGGTGTCGTACAGCTGGCGTATGTACCTCTCGAATGCCGCCAGGACGGGGCTCTCGCCGGCGGCGGCCCTGTAGTCCGACATGGCGCGCATGACATTGCCCCATTTTTCCCGGACTACGGCGTCAAACCTGGCCTTGGTGCCGTGCTCCGCCATCTTTTCGGCCAGCCACTGCGAGGAGGCGGGGAAGCCCGAAAGCTCAGGCTCGGGCAGCGAGTCCATGAGGGATGCGACGAGTATGTTCTTCCTGTTCCTCTTTATGTCGATGTTGATCTCGCCCTTATGCGACTCTATCATCTTGGGGTTGAAAAACGGCTCCATGTCGTTGAGTATCTGAAAGATGCGCGCGCAGTCGCTGCCGACGGCGGCCAGCATCCTCTCCGCCCTCTCGTCCGGGGACGAGATCGCCCCGAACAGCAGGGCGTTTGCCAGGAGCGCCACGGTCTCGCCCTCTATTATGCGTGACGTGTAGGCCACGAAGTCGCGCTCCACATCGGGCAGCCCGAACTCCAGCAGGGCCCCCTCCGCCAGGGATTCTATGGTTTTGGACAGCAGCCCGACCACCCCGGCCGCGTTCCTGGGGATATGCTCCAGGGCGTACTGGATGGAGAGGTTCGTCATGTAGCCGGAAAACACGGCCGTCGCCTCCTTGCCGAACTCCATGTGGAACGCGGGCTCCCCGTGCCTTGATACGTCGTCGTCGACGAAATCGTCCAGTATTATCGAAGCCTTGTGTATGAGCTCGACGCAGACCGCCGCCGTTGTCGCCTCGTCCCTGACGCGGTCAAAATCGTCCTGATGCGTCAGCATGTACCCCCAGCAGGCCAGCTGGGGCCGCAGCCGGTTGCCTATCCTCAGCTGGCGGGCGTTGGAATACCCGAACTCCAGGCCGTCCAGAAGGCCGTCCCACCTCGCCATGAAATCGCCTGTGAACGAGCGCCCCTCGGCGCCGACGACAAAATCAAACGCGTTTTCCGCCGTCAAAAAAGCCATAACCCCTCCCCGCGCGTCCGCTGATCAGCAGCCCAACAGCAAAACCACCAATCACAATTGTATCATAAACGCGCAGCGAAGCAAAGCGTTTATGATTCAATCCGCCATGCGCGTTTTCGCCGCAGGCGAAAAAATCGCGCGGCACTCCAAACTGTAGAATAGCCGCAGCCCCTGTGCGGCTATT
>JAISXZ010000081.1 GCA_031270275.1 Eubacteriales Family XIII. Incertae Sedis bacterium
TTTTGCTTTTTGTGATCTCCCCGCTAAAGGGCATTTTGTCGTCGTCCTGAAGCGTTGAGATAAGGAAGCGCGGTTTGACATTGCCCGCCAGCAGGACAAAAGACATTTTTGTGGGGGATGACTCGCCCTTGAGAAGCGTCAGGCAATCATCAAACGCGGGGGAATCGCTTATGGCGGGCATGCCGAACTGCGGAACGCCGGGGCAGAGCTCCTCAAAGGCCTCCACATAGGCGTCGCCGGCGGTTTCCGGGAGCATGGGCGGGAACATCAGGATGAGCTTTGGCTCGGACGGAAGCTTGTCCCGGGCCGCCTGGAAGGCAGCGCGGGACGGCGCGAGAATCTCGTTTCCCTTGATGTCGTCTGTCATGGCGGGTTCGAAAAACACGTCGTCGCTCGTCAGCACCAGGATGGTAAGTATCAGGATGTCGGTCTGGTCGCATACCGCCTGGGTCGTCGTGGTCGCGCCCACGAGCGGAAAGTCCAGCGCCCCGCATATGGCGCCATAGACCCCGGACTCGACATACTCAGGGCAGCACATGATAATCCCCAGGGTGTTTTCCAGCAGGGCAAAACCTTCCAGCTCTTTCTTGATCTCCGCAACGGCGGCGGCGGGATCATCGATCTCGTAGGTATGTAGACCAATAGAACGAATCATGTGTTTCCCCTCCTCGTATAATACGTATTGTGCAGAATGCGTCTGCATAAGGGTCCGACCCGAAACCGGCGTTTCAGTCAAAATGATTGACTGAGAACGGAAGTTCAGCTAAAGAACCTTCGGCGATGCGGATCGCCGGGGCCACGACCGATGAGCGGCGCCGGGAATCGTCCGGAGCGGGCAGAAACATCCTTTGGCGGCAGGGACAAACGCCTACCGTCTCATACAAGGTCTATTATACAGTTTTTTTCTGGTACTTTCAACAAATAATTGAAAAGACAAGGGATTGAAATATTCGTCTGCCGATTAAAAAGCCCTCGGCATTTCGTTTCGGGCGCGGCGGCAACGGCCGAATTGACGTATCGGCCTATCGGCGACTGCCTTGCAGCCAGTCTACGACATTCATTTGCCGTATGCCGTCGTAATTGGCGGAACGCGGTATTTCATCGAGAGTCAGCAGATACTTGGGGTGGTTGTCGGTTATGCGCTGCAACGGTTCAAGTTCGCGTTTGAGCGTGCCCTCGTCAAGCACTGTCGCGGACACTTGGTAATACGCCAGGCCGTCGGCGGTTTCGCACACGAAGTCAAGCTCTTTCTCCGCAACTTTGCCTATGCGGACCTTGCCGCCGCGCCGCAGGAGTTCAAGGTATACGGCATTTTCCAAAACATGGCCGATGTCGCTTGCCGAACTTGCAAGCAAAAGCTCGCGTATTCCGCTGTCCACGGCGTAATACTTGCCCTGTGTCTTGAGCAAGGTCTTGCCCTTTACATCATAGCGGTCGCACTTGTAGAACACATACGCGGCGCACAGGGCGCGTACATACTTGTCCACGGTGTTGACCGAGATTGTGCGGCCCGCAGCGTTCAGCGTGTCGGCAATCTTTTTCAGAGACACCGGACTGCCGATATTCGACAGCAGAAACTTGACGATGTTCTCCAGGACGCCAAGGTCCGCAATATTCTCCCTGCGGGCGACATCCTTGACGAGTATTGAGTTATAGATGCCGTCCAGGTACGAACGCACAAGCGCGGAGTCGTCGCCGAGCGCGGCAACGGCTGGAAAGGCGCCGAAACGCAGGTAGTCGCGGAACATCGTGGCGTTTGAGCTGCCTTTGAAGTCGCAATACTCCGAGAAAGACAGCGGCAGCATTTCTATTTGCACATATCGCCCGGACAACAGCGTAGCAAGCTCGCCCGACAACAGGAACGCATTGGAGCCCGTTATGTGGACGTCCACATTGCCCTTGACGAACAGGCTGTCAACGGCTCTCTCAAACCCTTCGCACTGTTGAACCTCGTCGATGAAGACATAGGTCGTGCCGCCATCGTACAGCCGCGCTTTCAGATATGCGTACAATTCGCGGCTGTTGCTCAGCTGCGCGTATTCAAGTTCTTCCAAGTTGATTGACACTATCTGCTCCGGCTTGACGCCGCGCCCAAGCAGGCTGTCGATGTACAGCCTGAACAGCGTGGATTTCCCGCATCGGCGCACCCCCGTCACCACCTTTATGACGGGCTTCTCGCGCCAGTCGTTCAGCCAAGCCAGATACTGCGGTCTTTGAACAAGTCTCATATGCCTCACCCCTGTTTTCATTCAGTATGTCAGAAGCAGAGGTAAAAGTCAAGTATTTTCATTCAAATGAAAATAAATCGAAATTTCACAAAGTATTTTCAAAGCATAATTGTGAGCGTTTTGTGAACTGATTGATAAGCCCTCTTGTAACCGCCCGGCGTTTATGATAGTATAACCGCAGAAGGCGCGGTTATCATACCGATTGAAGTGCCGTGCGATTTTTTCGCCTTCGGCGAAAACGCACATGGCGGATATCATAGACGCTCCGCGTCTATGATATAATAACCGCATAGAGGCTGCGGCTATAGGCTATGCTGCTGACCGGGACGCCGCGCGATATTTTCAGACGGGAGGGTCTTCGATGATCGATATAAAGCTGATAAGGGAAAACCCCGAGAAGGTGAGGGCCGCTCTGCTGAAGCGGATGGATGCCCTGTCCTTCGACGAGCTTCTGCTTTGGGACGGCGAAAGGCGCGACACGATACAGAAATCGGAGGCGCTGAAGAACGAGCGGAACGTCGTATCCTCGGAAATAGCGAAGATGAAGAAGGGCGGCCTCGACGCATCCGAAGCCCTCGCGAGGATGAAGGCGGTGGGCGAGGAGATAGCGGGGCTGGATCGGCTGCTGGCGGACCTGAACGACAGGATACACGCCTTCATGTCCGGGCTGCCCAACATCCCCGACGATGACGTGCCGGCGGGCGGCAAGGAGAGCAGCGTCACGCTGCGCGTCTGGGGCGAGAAGCCCAGCTTCGGCTTTCCGGCGAAAAACCACATAGAGCTGTGCGAAAGCCTGGGCCTCATAGACTATCCGCGCGGCGTCAAGCTCAGCGGCGCCGGCCACTGGGTATACAGGGGCATGGGGGCGCGCCTCGAATGGGCGCTGCTGAATTTCTTCGTGCGGGAGCACATAGCGGACGGCTACGAGTTCCTGCTCCTGCCGCACATACTGAACTATCGCTGCGGCTATGTTGCGGGGCAGTTCCCGAAATTCATGGCCGACGACTACTGGATAGACGGCGGGCCTGACGAGGGCGGCAAATTCCTGCTGCCGACGGCCGAGACGGCCCTGATAAACTACCACTGCGACGAGATACTCGACGAGAAGGACCTTCCGAGGAAGTATTTCTCGTATTCGCCCTGTTTCAGGCGCGAGGCGGGCAGCACGAGGGCCGAGGAGCGGGGGATGATACGCGGCCACCAGTTCAACAAGGTCGAGATAGTGCAGTTCGCGCATCCCGACCATTCCGGCGCGGCCTTCGACGAGCTTACGCGCAAGGCCGAAAGCCTTGTCCAGAAGCTTGGCCTGCACTACAGGCTGAGCCAGCTGGCGGCCGAGGACTGCAGCTCCGCCATGGGCAGAACCTACGACATAGAGATATGGATCCCCAGCATGGGGATCTACAAGGAGGTCAGCTCGGCCTCAAACGCCTACGACTACCAGGCCAGGAGGGGCAGGATACGCTTCAGGGACGGTGAAGGCGGGACGAGGCTGGTGCACACGCTCAACGCGTCCGGCCTCGCGACGAGCCGCCTCATGCCCGCCATCGTCGAGCAGTTCCAGCGGGAGGACGGAAGCGTCGCCGTGCCGGAGGCCCTGCGTGGCGACGTGGGCACGGACAGGATATGTCCGCAGGACGTGTAACGAACGGCGCCGCCCAATCCCCTGCCTTTAGGCATGGGGGGCACCGCCTGATGTTAAGGGGGATGCTTTTCGGATGAACGGCAGGATTCAGAAGCTGCTCCGCGACGGCGAGGGGCTTACGGTAGAGTTCAAACGCTGCCACGATAGGCTGTCGCAGGCGGTATACGAGACGGTATGCGCGTTTTCAAACCGCTACGGCGGCGATATACTGCTCGGCGTCGAGAATGACGGCAAGGTCACGGGCGTCGCGCCGGAGGCTGCAAAACAGCTAAAAAAGGACTTTGCCAACGCGCTGAACAACCCGCAGATGTTTAGCCCAACGCTGTTCATTGAGCTTGAAAACGTTGAAATTGACGGCAAAACCGTCCTGTGCTGCCATATACCGTTTACATCCCAGCTTGTGATGCTGAAGGGCAGGGTGTTCGACCGAAACGCGGACGGCGATTTTGATGTTACGCACAGCCCTGATCTGGTGTGGCAGATCGGCGCGCGCAAAAAGGGCGTTTCGACAGAGGATCAGATTTATCCGCATATCAAGGGAAAAGACCTATTGCTCGACAAGCTGATCCCGTATGTCAAGCAGATGACGCAGATCCGCAATAGCAGGCATCCGTGGGCAAAGATGAGCGCGGAGCAGATTCTGCAGAGCGCAGGCCTTATACAGATCGACCCCGCAACCCAAAAACAAGGCTACACACTTGCCGCGATTCTGCTTTTCGGGCGCGAGGAAGCTATTCGCGCCGTTGTTCCGGGATACGTTACCGACTGCATTTTACGCCGCGACGACATCGACCGCTACGACGACCGCCTGCGCGTGTCGTGCAATCTCATCGAGGCGTTTGACAGGATTATGGACTTCATAGCCAAACACACGCCCGACAGATTTTATCTTGAGGGCGCGCGGTCGGTGAGCCTGCGTTCAAATATTGCGCGTGAGCTTGTAAGCAATATCCTCTCGCATCGCGAGTTCACGAGCACCGTTCCGGCAAGGGTAGTCATTGAGCGCGATCGCATTGTCGCGGAAAATTGGTGCCTGCCGAAATTGCCCGGCAAGCTCGATCCCGCGACATTCACCCCGCAACCCAAAAATCCGCTGATTGCAAACTTCTTCGTCAATATTGGCTACGCCGACACACTCGGTTCCGGAGTCCGCAATCTGTATAGGTATACGAAAATCTACACAAACGGCGAAGAACCCGAGCTTATCGAAGGCGATATGTTCAGGACAATCGTGCCGTTATCGCTCATCGGCGCAGGCGACGACGCTCAAATGAGCGATAACGCGGGCGATAAACCCAAAATGAGCGATAAAATGAGCGATAACGCGGGCGATAAACCCAAAATGAGCGATAAAATGAGCGATAACGTGAGCGATAACGCTCAAATGAGCGATAAAATGAGCGATAACGTGAGCGATAACGCTCAAATGAGCGATAAAATGAGCGATAACGTGAGCGACAAACCCAAAATGAGCGATAAAATGAGCGACAAACCCAAAATGAGCGATAAAACCACACGTGACAAGCTGCTGGCGTATCTGCGGGGCAACGGCGAAGTAACGGCGGCGGAGGCGGCAAAAGTGCTTGGCCGCTCCACGCAGACGGCGCGGCGGCTGCTGTCCAAACTCGTCGCGGAGGGCGCGGTCACCGCAAGCGGCGCAAATCGGAACCGAAAGTATCGGGCAAAGTGACGCCTAACGTTTCGGTCCCGCCAGGCCGGCCTGCAGGCCTAGTCGCCCTCGCCGCTCGGGTCCTGGCTCTCGCCGGCGTCGAAACGCGTGGCCGAGGATGGAAGGCGGATTTCATTGCTAGAGCCGCAGCGCCCCGTTCTCGAAATCGACGGCAAGCTCGTCGCCCTCCTTTATCTCCCCCCTTATTATCTTCGCGGCCGCCTCCGTCTCTATGTTCTTCTTCAGATAGCGCTTTATGGGCCGCGCCCCGTAGGCGGGCGAGTAGGTCTCCTTCGCGATGAAGCGCTTGGCGGCGTCGGTGAAGCGCACCCCTATGCCCTTTTCGGCGAGCCGCCTGCCTATGTCCAGAAGCGCGATGTCTATTATCCTGACTATGTCGTCTTCCGTCAGCGGCGAGAATACCACTATGTCGTCCACGCGGTTCAGGAATTCCGGGCGGAAGCAGGCGCGCATCTCGTCTAGCACCCTTTCCTTCGTCTCGTCGGGTATGCTGCCGTCGTCGCGTATGCTCTCTATCAGGCGGGGGCTGCCTATATTCGAGGTCATTATTATTATCGTGTTCTTGAAGTCCACGGTCCGGCCCTGGCTGTCCGTAAGCCGCCCGTCGTCCAGCAGCTGCAGCAGGGTGTTGAACACGTCGGGGTGCGCCTTTTCTATCTCGTCGAAAAGCACGACGCTGTACGGCCTCCTGCGCACCGCCTCGGTAAGCTGCCCGCCCTCGTCATAGCCTATGTATCCTGGAGGCGCGCCGACCAGCCTCGACACGGAATGCTTCTCCATGTATTCCGACATGTCTATGCGGACGAGGCTCTTTTCCGTGTCGAACAGGGCCTCCGACAGCGCCTTGGCCAGCTCCGTCTTGCCTACGCCCGTCGGCCCGAGAAAGATGAATGAGCCTATGGGCCGCCGTTCGTCCTTTAGGCCGGCTCGCGCGCGCAGCACCGCCTCGGAGACGGCCGTCACGGCGTCGTCCTGCGCCACGACGCGCCTGTGCAGTATCTCGGGCAGGCGCAGCAGCTTCTCCTTCTCGGACTCCACGAGCCGGCTCACCGGTATGCCTGTCCACCCGGAGACGACCTCCGCTATCTCGTCCTCCGTGACCTCCTCCTTCAGCAGGCGCTTGCCGCCGCCGTCTGCCGCCTCGGCCTGCTCCGCATCGAGCTTCTTTTCCAGCTCCGGCAGGGCGCCGTATTTCAGCTGCGCAAGCTTTTCCAGATCGTAGCGCTGTTCCGCGTCCTCTATCTGGAGCTTTATCTCCTCTATCTGCTGTTTTGTCCCCTTGACCTCCGTTATGGCCTTCTTCTCGTTCTCCCACTGGGCGCGCATCCGGCTGTTCTCCTCCTTCAGCCCGGAAAGCTCTTTCTCGATGTTCGCGAGCCGCGCCACGGAGGCGCTGTCCCTTTCCTTGCCCAGCGCCTGCTTCTCTATCTCAAGCTGCATTATCTTGCGCGCCGTCTCGTCCAGCTCCGCCGGAAGGCTGTCTATCTCGGTCCTTATCTTCGCGGCCGCCTCGTCCATGAGGTCTATGGCCTTGTCCGGCAGGAATCTGTCGCTTATGTACCTATCCGAGAGCGTGGCGCAGGCGACCAGGGCGCCGTCCGTTATGCGCACGCCGTGGTGTATCTCGAAGCGTTCCTTCAGGCCGCGCAGTATGGAGATGGAGTCCTCGACGGAGGGCTGATCGACGAGTATCTTCTGGAAGCGCCTTTCGAGGGCCGCGTCCTTTTCGATGTGCTTCCTGTATTCGTCAAGCGTCGTCGCGCCTATGCAGTGCAGCTCGCCCCTCGCGAGCTTCGGCTTCAGCAGATTGCCGGCGTCCATCGCCCCCTCGGCCTTGCCCGCCCCGACGATGTTGTGCAGCTCGTCTATGAAAAGTATTATGCGCCCCTCCGACTTCTCGATCTCGTTCAGCACGGATTTCAGCCGTTCCTCGAACTCGCCGCGGAACTTCGCGCCCGCTATGAGCGCGCCCATGTCCAGCGCGTAGACGGTCTTGTCCTTCAGGCCCTCGGGGACGTCGCCGCTGCGTATGCGCTGCGCGAGCCCCTCCACGACGGCCGTTTTGCCGACGCCCGGCTCGCCTATGAGGACGGGGTTGTTCTTCGTGCGCCTCGACAGAATCTGTATCGTGTGCCTTATCTCGGAGTCGCGCCCTATGACAGGGTCCAGCCTGCCCTCCCGCGCCATCTGCACGAGATCCCTGCCGTACTTGTTCAGGGCGTCGTAGCCGTCCTCGGGGTTTTGGCTCGTCACGCGCTGGTTGCCCCTCACCGTCGTCAGGGCCTTCAGGAAGCCCTCCTTCGTGACGCCGTGCTTCCTGAGTATCCGCGCCGTCGGCGTCCCCCTCTCGTCTATGAGCGCCAGGTATATGTGCTCAACGCTCACGTACTCGTCGCGGAAGTCCTCGGCCGCCTTCCCCGCGTTCACGAGCGCCTGGTTCAGCCTCCTCGTCGTGTACATGTTGGAGCCCGACCCCTGGACCTTCGGCAGCCTTTCAAGCTCCCCCTCGAGCTCCCCCGTCATCTCGGCCACCCCGGCGTCCATGAGCTTCAGCAGCTTGGGTACAAGGCCGTCCTGCTGCATGAGCAGGGCAAGATGCAGATGCTCCACGTCTATCTGCTGATGGCCCTCCGAAACGGCGATGTTCTGGCATTCCGCAATGGCGGACTGCGCGTTCTGCGTGAATTTCTCGAAATTCATACTGTGCCTCCAATTCCGCCGCGCCGCGGCAATATATATACAACACCAGAATGATACCACAAAAATTAGCACTCTAAACACTAGAGTGCCAATCAGCGCGGGGGGCGATCCGTGGCCGCTGAAAAAGCCGGGCGGCGGGAAGGCTATTCTTCAGAGGCAGCCAATTCGCGGGGGTGGCAGGGCCCCCTTTCCCGCCCACACACCTTTGAACTGTAACGCGTGAAGCAAGGGCTGCCGCCTCACAGGCGGCGTATCCAGGGCAGGCGGGCGGCCGCCATGGTCACCGCTGCGGCGATGAGCAGCCTGAAAAGGCTGATGAACAGCAGATTGGCCCCCGCCATGGAAAACAGCAGGCTGGTCTCTATGATCCCGTGGCAGCAGTAGAAGAATATGGCTATCAGCGCAAAATCCTTCTTGGACAGCGGCGTCCTCCTGTTTATCTCTATGAGCGTCCCCGCGCCGTAGGTGACGCCCATGAGCACGCCGACCAGCAGCGGCAGCAGCGCGTCCTTCGTGAGGCCCAGCAGCCTTGCCAGCCAGCCCAGCCGCAGCGCGAGCCTGCGCGCCAGGTCGTAGGCGAGCAGTATCTCTATGATCACCATGAGCGGCACTATGATCTTCAAGAGGCTCAGGGCCGTCATCAGGCTGCCCGACACGATCTCGCGCGCTATTTCGTCCCAGCCGGCGTTCACAGCAGCACGGCCCCCAGCCGCGCGGTCAGAAGCCCCACCCCGAACGCCAGGGCGATGCGGAACACGATGATGCGCCCTGCGGGGAAGCCGATCTTGCGGTTTATGGCGGTCTCGACGGGGATGGCGTGCATGCACAGGTTCATCATGGCGATCGTCGTCGCCGTCGCCGCGCTGAACGTGAAGCCGCGCATGGCCGCGACCGCGCCGTATTCGTCGGAGAAAAAGCCCGCTATGATGGGCGCCGCAGCCTGTCCAGGCATGTCGAACAGGGCCATGGCGGGGGCGAACAGCCCTTCGAGAAATCCCATCAGCGGCGAATGCTTCAGAAGTACCACGGCTATGTAGACGGGTATCATGATCCTGAGCAGCATGGCCCCCGTCTTAAGCCCCTTTATCGCGCCGCTTCCGGCGACGGCAAGAAATCCGCCCAAATCCCTACTACTCACCTATTCTAATCGAAACTGCCTACACGCCGCGCTAGTTTTGTCCAGATCGGGTTCTGGGGGCGATTTTGGCTCCCGGAGCGTACTGCCTGGTACGTGAGGAAGCCAATAATCGAAACCAGGTTCCGAGATGGGCAAAAATGGGGTGGCGTGTGGGCAGTAACCACAAATCAATCTTCAAGGGGCTTCATCGTCGGGAACAGTATGACGTCCCTTATGGAAGGCGCGTCGGTGATGAGCATTACGACCCTGTCTATGCCTATGCCCATGCCGCCCGTCGGCGGAAGGCCGACCTCCAGCGCGTTCACGAAGTCCTCGTCCATGGGGTGGGCCTGGTCGTCGCCGCTCTCGAGCTGCTCCTGCTGCTCCTTGAACCTCTGGTACTGGTCTATGGGGTCGTTGAGCTCGGAAAAGGCGTTCGCGATCTCCCAGCAGTTTATGTATGCCTCGAAGCGCCGGGTTATGCGCGGGTCGTCCGGGTCGCGCTTCGCGAGCGGGGATATCTCGACGGGATGGCCCGTCACGAACACGGGGCCGTCAAGATGCTCCTCGCAGTACTTCTCGAACAGCTCGCTTATGGCTATGCCCCTGCTCATCTTTTCCCAGCCGTCAAGCCCGTGCCGCTTCGCGGCCTCCCGCGCCTCCTCGTCGCTCTCTATCCTGCCAAAATCCTCGCCCGCCCATTTCTTCACGGCGTCCTGCATGCTCAGCCTCTCCCAGGGCGGCGTCAGATCGAAGGTCTTGCCCTGGTACGTTATGACCATGGTCCCGAGGGCGGCCTTGGCGGCGCCGGCGACGAGGTTCTCGCATATGTCCATCATCGTGTCCATATTGCCGTAGGCGTGGTAGAGCTCCATGGACGTGTATTCGGGGTTGTGGTTCCTGTCCATGCCCTCGTTCCTGAACATCTTGCCCATCTCGTAGACGCGGTCGAAGCCGCCCACCGTGAGCCGCTTGAGGTAGAGCTCGTTGGAGATGCGCAGCTTCATTTCGAGCTCGAGCGTGTTGTGGTGGGTGACGAAGGGCCGGGCGTTGGCGCCGCCCGCTATCGTGGTGAGTATGGGCGTATCGACCTCGAGATAGCCCCTTTCGTCCTCCATATAGCGCTTTATTTCCTTGATGATCTTCGCGCGCGTTATGAAGGCCTCGCGGACCTCCGGGTTCATTATGAGATCCACGTAGCGCTGGCGGTAGCGCAGCTCCGTGTCCCTGAGCCCCTGATGCTTGTTCGGCAGTATCTGGAGCGACTTGGTCAGCAGGGCTATCCTTTCGGCCTTTACGGATACCTCCCCATGGCGGGTCCTGAACACGGAGCCCTCGATCCCGACGATGTCGCCTATGTCGTACATCAGGAATATCTCGTATTCGTCGGGCCCTATGGCGTCCTGGCGCACATAGCACTGTATCCTGCCCAGCCTGTCCTGTATGTCTATGAACGACGCCTTGCCCATGTGGCGGTTGGCCATCACGCGCCCCGCGCAGGACACCCAATGCCCGTCCAGCGCGTCAAACTCGTCCTTTATGTCCTGGCTGTAGGCCGTTATGTCCCATGTTTCGATAACGAAGGGGTTTCTCCCCATATTCTGGAGTTTCCTGAGCTTCTCCCTGCGTATCTGCCGCAGCTCGCTTAAGTTTTCCTCGGGGGGCTGCCCGCCCGCGCCGTCCTCAAAGCCGCCGTTTCCGCTTCCTTCCGTGTCCATCGCTCACCTCACATATCATGCCGCCGATTCCCGCCGCCCGCAGCGCCAAGTGCCGTTCGGGCTGCCGCGCCCGTTCACACACTCTTTCGCCGTATATCGAGGATCTCATACCTGACGATGCCGTCGGGCACCTGTATCTCGACCTTGTCCTTCTTCTTCCTGCCGATGAGCGCGGCGCCGACGGGCGACTCGTTGGATATCTTGCCCTCAAAGGGGTCCGCCTCCGTTGAGCCGACTATCGTGAACTCCACCGTGGATTTCGTGGCGGCGTCCTTCAGCCTGACGGTAAGGCCGAGGCCGACCTTGTCCTTGGCGACCTCGTCGCCGTCGATGATCTTCGCCCTGCGGATCATGTTTTCCAGCTTGTCGATGCGCTGTTCCAGCTCCGCCTGCTCGTTTTTGGCCGAGTCGTATTCCGCGTTCTCGGAGATGTCGCCGTATGAGATCGCCTCCTTGATGCGCTCCGCCACCTCCGGCCGCTTGACCGCAGCCAGGTTCTCAAGCTCCGCAACGATCTTGTCGTAGCCCTCTTTTGTCAGAAGTATTTCCTCGCTCACCGTAGCCCTCCCTCTATTGCCAGTGCCTGCCGCTCAGCGCCACGCCGTTTCCGCCCATCCCGGAACCCGGCTGCGGCCTTTGCTTTCCAATCTGCCCGCCAATCAGCGTCCATGGCATTCCTGCCCATCCCGAAAACGCTCCAGCTCGCCCCCGAAGGCCGCGGCGTCCATGGCCTCGTTCAGCCGCCTGCGCAGGGCGGACGAGCCGTCTATCCCCTTAAGGTACCAGGCCGCGTGCTTTCTCATCTCGTTCACGGCGGCGCGCTCGCCCTTCTCCGCGAGCAGCATGGCAAAATGCCTTATCGCCATGTCGATCCTCTCGGCCGGCCTGGGGGCGGCCGACGCCTCCCCGCCACCGTAGAGCGCGAGCGCCTCGCGGAATATCCACGGGTTTCCTAGGGCGCCCCTGGCTATCATGACGAAGTCGCAGCCGGTCTCCGCGAGCATCCTCATGGCGTCGGCGCCGCTCCTTACGTCGCCGTTGCCTATCACGGGTATGCTCACGGCGTCTTTGACAAGGCGTATGGCGTTCCAGTCCGAGTCGCCGCTGTAATACTGCTCGCGCGTCCTGCCATGCACGGCGACGGCCGCCGCGCCGGCCGCCTCCGCGACGCGGGCCAGCTCGACGGCATTGACGCTGCCTCCGTCCCAGCCCAGGCGCATCTTCACGGTCACAGGCTTGGCGGTGCGCGACGCCACCGCCTCCACTATCCTGCCGGCGAGCCTAGGCTCGCGCATAAGGGCCGAGCCCTCGCCGTTCTTCACCACCTTGGGCACGGGGCAGCCCATGTTTATGTCGATGAGCGCGTTGCCCCGCCCCTCCAGCTTCTCTGCGGCAAGCCCCATTATTTCAGGCTCCCGGCCGAAAATCTGGTAGCCGAGCGGTCTTTCGTCGTCGTAGGAGCTGAGCAGGGCCTCCGTGTTCCGGCCGCCGTGCCAAAGCCCCTTGCCGCTGAGCATTTCGGAGAACACAGCGGCGGCGCCCTGCTCCCGGCACAGCCTTCTGAATGGCGCGTCGCTCACCCCCGCCATCGGCGCCAGCAGGAAGGGGCTTTCGAGCGCCAGGCCGCCTATCCTAAGACGCGGGCCCAGGGGCCGCTCACAGGGCTTCTTCATCCGCCGGAAACCTCGCCAGGCGCGGCCGCGCGCGTTCGTCCCTCGTCGGCCTGTTTCTCTCGTATATGATGCTGAGCCCCTCCAGCGTCAGAAGCTTGTCCACTATGTCTATGCAGTCCACGCCGTTGTTTATCATGGTCGCTATGCCCCCCGTGGCTATGACGCGCACGGGCCGGACAGAGGGCGCGTATTCGGCGAGCTCCTTCTTCATGCGCCTCACTATGTTGTCCACCATCCCCATATGGCCGTAGACGAGGCCGGACTGCATGCTCTCTATCGTGCTGCGGCATATGACGCGCCCCGGCTCGTCGAGCTCGACCCTGGGCAGCTTGGCCGTCTTCTCGAACAGGGCGTCCGACGATATCTTCAGGCCCGGCGCTATGCTGCCCCCCAGGTACTCCCATTTCTCCGAAACCGCGCAGAAGGTCGTGGCTGTGCCGAGATCCACTATCACAAGCGGGCCGCCGTACTTCGACAGCGCGGCCACGGCGTTCACTATGCGGTCCGCCCCGACCTGCTTGGGATTGTCGTACTTCACCACCAGCCCCGTGCGTATGCCCGGCCCTATGACCAGGGCCCGCCTGTTGAAGTACTTCATGGACATATGCTGCAGGGTGTAGAGCGTGGACGGCACGACCGTGGAGATGATGACATCCTTCACGTCCTTCGTGTTGATCCCCTCGTAGCCGAAAAGCTGGTTCACGACCATGCCGTACTCGTCGGCGCTCTTGTTGTTCTGCGTCTCCATACGCCAGTTCTGGATCAGGTTCCCGTCACTAAAGACACCCATGACGATGTTGGTGTTCCCTACGTCAAACGCGAGCAGCATGGCGCCATCAGCCTCCTGTTTCAGCGAGCCCTGTTTCAGCGGGCCCTACTTCAATGTGATAAGTATGTCGCCGCTGTTCACGGCGGCGCCCTTGGCGGCCTGCACGGTGTCCACGACGCCCGCCTGCGGCGCGGCTATCTCGTTTTCCATCTTCATGGCCTCGAGGACCAGGAGGGTCTGCCCCGCCTCGACGGCCTGTCCCGGCGCCACCCTTACGTCGAGTATGGTCCCCGGCATAGGGCATCTGACCGCAAGCGAGCCCTCCGCGGGCGCCGCCTGCGCCGCAGGGGCAGGGGCAGGGGCAGGGGCAGGGGCAGGGGCAGGGGACTTCTTCGCCTGTGCCGCAGGGGCAGGGGAGGGGGGCTTCTTCGCCTCCGCCGGGCGCTCGGGCGCCTTGTCCCCGGCGGGCGCCTCGGCCGCCCCGGAAGGCCGCTCCGGGGCCAGCTCCTCCACGTCCACCGAATATAGGACGCCGTCTACCGTAACGCTGTACCTTTTCATGTCTGCCTCCATCACGCTCGCTGCCCTAATCAAAAATGGCGTGGCGGGTGAGCGACAATTTGTCCGCGTTGCTGCCCACCCACTCCAATCGAGACTACTCGCCCGCCGCGTCAGTTTTGTCCAGATCGGGTTCTGGGGGCGATTTTGGCTCCCGGAGCGTACTTGAAGCTACGTGAGGAAGCCAATAATCGAAACCAGGTTCCGAGATGGGCAAAAATGGCGTAGCGTGTGAGCAACAACCTGCCTGCGCTGCTGCCCACCCACTCCAATCGAGACTACTCACCCGCCGCGTCAGTTTTGTCCAGATCGGGTTCTGGGGGCGATTTTGGCTCCCGGAGCGTACTTGAAGCTACGTGAGGAAGCCAATAATCGAAACCAGGTTCCGAGATGG
>JAISXZ010000137.1 GCA_031270275.1 Eubacteriales Family XIII. Incertae Sedis bacterium
TTTTTTTGAGCCGGTTTTCACACTCATGACCCCGCAGTATTTTTGCCTTCGCCGGCCCCGGATCCCGGCCGATTTTGCGGTCGTCAATCTTGCTTGACCGGCACGATGCCGCATCATTATCGCAAATGTGGGCGTTGTATAGGTGAGTAGTAACGAATCTTTGGCGAATCTTCACCGTATCTTTATATGCGCCTCCCTGAGCTGCTCCTCCGTCACCTCCCCAGGCGCGCCTATGAGCGGGTTCTGGGCGTTGCTGCCGAGCGGGAAGGCCACGACCTCGCGTATGTTCTCCTCGCCGGCCAGCAGCATCGCCATGCGATCCACGCCCGGCGCCATGCCCGCGTGCGGCGGGGCGCCGTACTGGAAGGCGCGGTAGAGCGCGCCGAACTTCTCGCGCAGATCCTTCTCGGAGTAGCCCGCTATCTCAAAGGCCTTGGCCATGACGTCGGGGCGGTGGTTCCTGACCGCCCCGGAGGACAGCTCGACGCCGTTGCAGACCACGTCGTACTGCCACGCCATTATCTCGAGGGGGTCCTTGGACAGAAGCGCCTCCATCTCCCCCTGGGGCATCGAGAAGGGGTTGTGCGTGAAGTCCACGCGCCCGCTCTCCTCGTTCGTCTCGTACATGGGGAAGTCCGTGATGAAGCAGAACTCGAAACGGCCCTCGTCTATGAGGCCGAGGCGGGCCGCGAGCTCGGATCGTATCCGCCCGGCGTACCTTGCGGCCAGCGCGGGCTCGTCGCTTATGAAGTAGAGAAGGTCCTGCGGCTTAAGCCCCGCGATCCGCGCCAGCTCGCCCCTCTGGGCCTCCGTCAGGAACTTGTCTATCGGCCCCTTGAAGCCCATATCCTCCCTGACGCTTACGTAGCCGAGGCCCTTCATCCCCATCGAAAGGGCGAACTTCTCCATGGACGCGAAAAAGGACCTGGGCTGCCTGGCCGCACCCGGCACGGCTATGCCCCTGACGGCCCTGCCGCGGAAGGGCGCGAACGCGACGTCCGCAAAGAACGCCGAGAGATCGCGTATGAGCAGCGGGTTTCTCAGGTCGGGCTTGTCGGTGCCGTAGCTCAGCATGGCCTCGGCAAAGGGTATGCGGGGAAAGGGCGCCGGCGACACGGCCTTGTCGGAAAAGCGCCGGAACGTCGAGAAAAGCACGTCCTCCGCGACGGCAAGCACGTCCTCCTGCGTCGCGAAGGCCATCTCGAAATCCAGCTGGTAGAATTCGCCGGGGGAGCGGTCGAGCCGCGCGTCCTCGTCACGGAAGCAGGGGGCTATCTGGTAGTACCTATCGAAGCCGGAGACCATCAAGAGCTGCTTGAACTGCTGGGGCGCCTGCGGCAGGGCGTAGAATTTCCCCCTGTGCTTCCGGCTCGGCACGAGGTAGTCGCGCGCGCCCTCCGGCGAGGAATTCGCCAGTATGGGCGTCTGTATCTCGACGAAGCCCAGGGCCTCCATCCGCAGGCGGAGAAAGCGCAGCATCTCGGCCCGCAGGACGATGTTGCCGCGCGTCTTCGGGTTCCTCAGATCGAGGAACCTGTATTTCAGCCTCAGATCCTCGCGCGTGTCCGTGGACGACTCCACCTCGAAGGGCAGGCTCGCGAGGCTTTTCCCTAGCACCTCTATCTCGTCGGCCGCGAGCTCCATCAGGCCGGTGGCGATGTTCGGGTTCACGGTGTCCTCGGAGCGCAGCAGCACCCTGCCCCGGACCGACACCACCGTCTCCCTGTTGAGCCCCTGCAGCTGCGCCTCGGGGACCACCACCTGCGTCACCCCGTAGTGGTCGCGCAGATCCACGAAGGCGACGCCCCCGTGATCCCTTATGGACTGTATCCAGCCCGCGAGCCGCGCCTCGCCGCCGACATCGCCCTTGCCAAGGCCGGCGCAGGTGGCCGTCCTGTAGCGGTTCGGCCTGAACGCGGCGGGGGGCGGCTCCAGGCGCGCCTCGTCGGCGCCGCCTTCCGCATGTCCATCCGGGCCCCTGTCCCCGCCGGGCTTACCAAGCCCCGCGCGCGGCTTTGCGGCCGGCGCCCCCGCGCCCCCCGCAGGGCCTTCGGGCCCCGCCGCCGGACGGACGGCCCCATCTGCGGCCTTGGCGGGAAGCCTTACATCCACGCCGGCCTCGGCCAGCTTTTTTTTCAGCATGGCGTTGACGGCCTGCGGGCTGGCGCGCCCCTTCAGAAGGCGCATGGCCTGCCCCACGAGAAAGCCGAAGGCCTTCTCCTTTCCGGCCCTGTAATCCGCCACCGAGGCGGGGTTTTCGGCCAGGGCCCGCTCCGCCGCGCCCTCCAGAAGCCCCTCGTCCTCGATGAGCAGCAGGCCGTTCTCGCGCACGTAGGACTCCGGATCGGCGCCGTTCCTAAACATTTCCTCGACCGCCGCCCTGCCCACGCCCCTGTTTATGCTGCCCTCGCCCACCATTCGCGCCACGGCGCCCAGCCTCGCGCCGTTCACGGCCGGAGGAAGCGCGCCGCCGCCCTCCTTCACGAGCCGCATCACGTCGCCGGCCACGAGATTCGCGGCCTCCCTGGGCCGGCCCGAGGCCGCCGCGGCCTCCTCGAACAGCAGCGCGAGGCGCCTGTCGGCGGTCAGCACGCCGGCAAGGGCCCCGTCGATCCCGTATTCCGCCGCATAGCGGCGGCGCTTGCCCTCGGGCAGTTCCGGCAGGCCCCTGCGCACGGCATCCACCCATTCGGCGGATATCTCCAGGGGCACGAGGTCGGGATCGGGGAAGTATCTGTAGTCCTGGGCGTTCTCCTTCGAGCGCATCGCGTAGTTCTCGCCCTTCTCGTCGTCCCAGCGGCGCGTCTCCTGGACGATTCTGCCGCCCCCCTCGAGCACGGCCGCCTGCCGGCGGCTCTCAAACGCTATCGCCCTGCGTATCGCCTTGAAGGAATTCAGGTTCTTGGTTTCCGTCCTGGTCCCGTAGGCCGTTTCCCCCTCGGGCCGCAGGGAGAGGTTCACATCGGCGCGCATGGAGCCCTCCTGCATCTTGCAGTCGGAGACCCCCATGTACACCAGCATTTCCTGAAGCTTTTCAAGGAAGGCGATCGCCTCGTCGGCGCTGCGCAGATCGGGCTCCGTCACTATCTCTATGAGTGGCACGCCGCAGCGGTTGTAGTCGATGAGGCTGCTCCCCGCGTCGTGCAGCAGCTTGCCCGCGTCCTCCTCCATGTGTATCTCGTGTATGGCGACCCTTTTCGTGTAGGCGCCCATGTCGAGATCGACGAAGCCCCCCCTGCAGATCGGCCTGTAAAGCTGCGATATCTGGTAGTCCTTGGGCAGATCGGGGTAGAAGTAGTTCTTCCTGTCAAAGCGGTTGCCGCCCTGCATGTCGCAGTTCAGCGCCGCGCCCGCGCGCAGGGCAAGCTCCACGGCCTCCCTGTTCAGCACGGGCAGGCTTCCCGGCATGCCCAGGCAGACGGGGCAGGTATGCGAATTGGGCTCCCCGCCGAATGCCGTGCTGCACCCGCAGAATATCTTCGTCTTTGTCGAAAGCTCCACATGGACCTCAAGGCCCATGACCGTCTCGTAGCTCATGGCCGCCCCCGTTCCGGCCCTGCGGCGGGCCGTCCCTCGCAGGCCGCAGGCCGCCTCTTGTGATAGTCGGTCGCCTGCTGCCACGCGAGCGCGGCGCGTATCAGGGTCCCCTCCGAAAACGCCTTCCCCGTGAACTGCATGCCCACGGGCAGGCCGCCGCTGTCGAAGCCGCAGGGCAGGGCTATGCCCGGAAGCCCCGTCAGGTTCAGGGACACCGTGTAGACATCCGCCATGTACATGGCGAGCGGGTCCGAAACCCGCTCGCCCAGCCTGTAGGGGGGCGTCGGGCTGACAGGGCTTATGATCAGATCGCAGCTTCTGAAAGCCTCGTCGAAGGCCGCCTTTATGAGGCCCCTCGCCTGGAGCGCCTTCTTGTAGTAGGCGTCGAAATAGCCCGAGCTGAGCACGAAGGAGCCGAGCATTATGCGGCGCCTGACCTCGGTCCCGAAGCCCTCGCTGCGCGATCTGTAGAATATCTCAGATATGTCCGAGGCGCTTTCGGAGCGGTAGCCGTACTTCACGCCGTCGTAGCGCGAGAGGTTTGAGCTGGCCTCCGCGCAGGCTATGATGTAGTAGGCGGGGACCGCGTACTCGATGAGCGGCAGCTCCGTCTCCTCCACGCGCGCGCCCAGGCCCTCCATGTCCCTCGCGGCCTTCAGGACGGCCGCCTTTACCTCGTCCGAGACGCCCATCCTGAAATAGTTTTCGGGCAGCGCCGCCACAAGCCCCTCGAGCGGCCTGTCCGCCCCCCCGCCCGGCGGGGCCTGCGCGCCTTCCTCCAAGAGGCTCGTGAAGTCGAAGGGCCCTTCCATTATCGAGGTGCTGTCCCTGGCGTCCCTTCCCGAGATCGCCGAAAGCGCGGCCGCGCAGTCGCGGGCGTCGCGCGCCATGGGGCCTATCTGGTCCAGGGAGGACGCGTAGGCCATCAGCCCGTACCTCGAGACGCTGCCGTAGGTCGGCTTTATCCCCGTCAGGCTGCAGAACGAGCAGGGCTGCCTTATGGAGCCCCCCGTGTCGGAGCCTATGGAGTAGGGGGCGAGCTCCGCCGCGACCGCCGCCGCAGAGCCGCCCGACGAGCCGCCCGGCACGCGCTCCAGGTCCCAGGGGTTCCGCGTCGCGCCGAAATACGAGGTCTCCGTGGAGCCGCCCATGGCGAATTCGTCGAGGTTCGTCTTCCCGATGATGACGGCGCCTATGCCGCGCAGCCTCTCCGTCACGTGCGCGTCGTAGGGGGGGCGAAAGCCCTCGAGCATCCTCGATGCCGCCGTCGTCCTGCCTCCCTTGACGCAGATGACGTCCTTGACCGCGACCGGCACGCCGGCCAGGGGGCTGTCCGAAAGCCCGCCGGCGTCTATGCGCCTCTGCGCCGCCTCGGCCTGCTGCGGCGCGTCCTCGAGGACGCTTATGTAGGCGTTCGTGGCGCCGCCCTCGTCCCTTATGGCGTCCAGGTAGGCCCGCGTCGCCTCCGGGCTGCTTATCTCCCTTTTCTTTATGCGCCGCCCTATCTCAAGCGCGCCCATCCGCCTTATGTCCAAGAATCCCCTCTCCATATGCCCCCGTCCATGCCGCGCCCGCCCGGGGGCCCGCCCCGGTTCCGGCCTCCGCCGCCGTCACTCCACGGTCTTGAATACCCTGAAGAAGTCGCCCTTCCTGTCGGGCGCGTTCTCCAGCATCTCGCCGCGCCTGTCCCCGTTCGTCACCCTGTCCTCGCGGAAGCGGTTGCTCGCGTCGAAGGGATGCGTCATCTCGGGCAGGCCCTCCGTGTCAAGCTCGCCCAGCCTGTCCATATAGTCCAGTATGTCGCTCAGGTCCT
>JAISXZ010000189.1 GCA_031270275.1 Eubacteriales Family XIII. Incertae Sedis bacterium
CTTTTTATGCCGCCCTGCGCACGAGTAGTTTCGAGTAGAATAGGCGGTGTCCGCCTCAGGCGAACACGCTTCCTGCCCCAAGCCGGCGCCCTCTTGCGAAGTCCGGCGCCGCCATCGCCCGTCCGCCCGGCGCCTGCAGCTCGGTCAGCGTCAGTATCCCGCCGCCCGCAGACACCGCTATGCCCTTTTCGGAAAGATACGCGACCGTGCCGTGCGGCTGGTCGCAGCGCCCGCCCGCAGCCTCCGCGCCCCATATCTTTATCGCCTTTCCCTCGTACAGCGCATACGCGCCCGGATGCGCGTTCATGGCCCGCACCAGCCGCTCCGTCTCCTCGGGCGGCCGCGCGAAGTCCACGCGGCCTTCCTGCCTGCGCACCATGGGCGCGTAGGTGGCCGAGGCGTGATCCTGCGGCGAGGCGGGCGCCCGGCCCGAGGCGAGGGCCGGCAGGCTGTCCGACAGCAGGCCCGCGCCGAGCAGGGAAAGCTCCCTGAAAAGCTCCGCCGAGGTCTTTCGGCCCACATCCGTCCTCCTCGCGCCTATTATATCGCCCGCGTCCATGTCCTCCGACATGTAGATGAGCGTTACGCCCGTTTCCTTCGCGCCGTCCATAACGGCCCGCTGTATGGGCGCCGCGCCCCTGTACTTCGGCAGTATGGAGGCGTGTATGTTGACGCAGCCAAGCGGCGGCAGGCCGAGTATTTCCGGCGGCAGCATCCTCCCGTAGGCCGCGACGACTATGAGATCCGGGCCGGCCGCCTTGAGCCTTTCGAGAAAGCGCGCGTCGCCCTTTATCGCGTCGGGCTGCAGCACGGGTATGCCCAGCTTCTCCGCGGCCGCCTTGACGGGAGGGGGCTGCACGCGCTTCCCCCTGTCCCTCGGCCGGTCCGGCTGCGTCACGGCGACCGCGACGTCGCAGCCGGCCTCGATCAGGGCCAGCAGGGGCGCGACGGCGAAATCCGGCGTCCCCATGTACGCCAGCCTCACCGCTCCTGCCCCCCGCCGCCAGGCGCGCCTGACAGCCCCTGGCCGTCCGCGTCCGGATCGTGCTTCTCTATCTTCGTGGCCCTGTCGATAAAGAGCACGCCGTCGAGATGATCCAGCTCGTGGGAGAGGGCCCTCGCCAGCATGCCCTCGCCCTCTATCGTGAACGTCGCGCCGCCCCTGTCCTGGGCCCTTACGGTGACGCGCTCCGGCCTAGGCACCATGCCGATGACCCCAGGGATGCTGAGGCAGCCCTCCTCGTCCTCCTCCATGCCCTCCGCCGCGACCAGCTCGGGGTTTATCAGCTCAAACCTTCCGCCGTCCTCGCCCGTATCTATCACGACGACGCGGCGCAGCACCCCGACCTGCGGGGCTGCCAGGCCGATCCCGTCGTATTCCTCAAGCGTTTCCCACATGTCGTCGATGAGCAGCGATATCCTCTCGTTTATCTCGCCGACGCGCCTGGATTTCTTCCTCAGCGTCTCGTCGCCCTTGCAGACTATCTTGCGCAAAGCCATGCCCTTATGCCCCCTCTTGGTCTCGGCTGAACGACGCCGCCCAAGCCCCCCTATACAAAGCTGTACGGGTTCACGTCCACCGCTATGCCGCAGCCCCGGCCCCCTGAACCCTGCGCGAGGAACTCGTCCTTGCGCGCGCGCAGGAAACGCTCGAAGGCCTCCCTGTCGGCCGGCGCGACCTTGGCGCACAGCTGGTAGCGGAACGGATCCCCCGCCTTGTGGGCCGCAGCCGGCTTTGGCCCCAGGATGCGCCCGCGCCCCGAGGCCCCGCCCCTGTCGCGCAGCAGGCCCGCGAGCCTTTCCGCGCCCTCACGGGCCTCGCCCTCGTCCCTCGCGCCCACGACGATCTGGACCAGATCGCCGAAGGGCGGGTAGTCCATCGCCCTGCGCATCAAAAGCTCGGTGGCGTAGAAGCCGGCGTAGTCGCCGGCCGCCGCGGCCGCTATCGCGTAATGCCCCGGCTTGTAGGTCTGTATTATGACCTCGCCGACCTCGTCCCCGCGCCCGGCGCGGCCTGCCGCCTGGGTTATGAGCTGGAAGGCCCTCTCGGACGAACGGAAGTCCGGGATGTTGAGCGTGACGTCGGCCGACACTATGCCTACAAGCCCCACGTTGCCGAAATCCAGCCCCTTCGCCACAAGCTGCGTGCCTATCAAAACCCGCGTTTTGCCCTTCCTGAACCGCGACAGTATCTGCCCGGCCCCGCCCTTCCTGCGGGCGGAGTCCATGTCAAGCCTCTCCGCCGCCACGTCCGGGAAAAGCTCCCTTACGCCTTCCTCCACCTTTTCCGTGCCGGCCCCGAAGAACCGCAGATATCCGCTGCCGCACTCGGGGCAGGCCTCCGGCACGCGGCGGCGGGCGCCGCACATATGGCACTGCGCCTCGTCCTCGGCCTTGTGGTACGTGAGGGAGATGCCGCAGTCCTCGCAGCCCATGACATAGCCGCAGGCCCTGCAGGACACGAAGGTCGAGTAGCCCCTGCGGTTGAGGAACAGTATCACCTGCCTGCCGCGCCCGAGGTTTTCCTCCATGGCGCGGTAGAGCCGGAGGCTGAAAACGGTCCTGTTGCCGCTCCTGAGCTCCTCGCACATGTCCACCACGCTGACCTTGGGCAGCGGGATCCTGTTGTATCTCTCCTTCAGCCCTATCCGCTCGTAAAGCCTTCCTTCAGCCCTGTACGACGACACCATCGACGGCGTCGCGCTTCCTAGGAGCACCGCGGCCCCGCTCTGGCGCGCGCGCTTTATCGCAACCTCTATGGTGTCGTACCTGGGCGACATGTCGGACTTGTAGGTGCCCTCATGCTCCTCGTCTACGACTATCAGCCCGATGTCGCCGGCCGGGGCGAACACCGCGGAGCGCGCGCCTATCGTTATGCGCGCCTCCCGCCTCTTTATGCGCATCCATTCGTCGTGCCTTTCGCCGGACGAAAGCCTGCTGTGCAGCGCCGCCACGCGCTCCGGGCCGAACCTGGCGACAAAGCGCCCGATGGTCTGGGGCGTCAGCGATATCTCGGGGACCAGCACTATGGCGTCGCGGCCCGCTTCCAGCGCGGCGGCGGCGGCCCGCAGATACAGCTCCGTCTTGCCGCTCCCCGTGACCCCGTGTATCAGGAAGGTCCTGTGCCTGCCCAGCTCTATCCACGGGGCTATCCTTTCCATGGCCCCGGCCTGCTCCCGCGTCAGCTCCACGCGCCTGTCCTCGGGTATCTCCCCCAGATCCGGCGCCCTCTTTCTGCCGGTCTTGGAAGCCGTGCCGGCCGGCAGGAAGCATTTAAGGGCCTCGATGTGCCTGCAGTAGTAGCGACGCCTCATCCAGGCGCAGATCTCTATCGCCCTCGCGTCCAGCGATGGCCCGCCGTCGGCGCGGAGCACGCGCTTAAGGCTTCCGGCATCGAGCGGCGTGGAGTCCCTGAGCGCCGCGACATAGGCCGTCACCTCCCTGTTGCCCCTCGCGAAAGGCACTATCACCCTGTCGCCGACGGCAACATGGTCCAGCTCGCAGCGATAGGTGTAGAGCATGTCGGTCTTGTCGGTGTTGTTGTCTATTATCACATCCACGTATTCCATGATTGCCAGCCGCCGCGCCTCACCCATCCGCCCCTGAACCGAGGCTACTCGGCGGAGAAGCGGCAGCCGCAGCTTTTCTGCCTGTACAGCCCGTACTCGGCCGAAAGCTGCACGCTCCTTTGCCAGCCCGCCCGCTTCTTGAAGTCCTCCGCTATGAAATGCACGCGGCAGCGGGCGCCCAGCTCGCCGCCTATCCTCGATATGAGCGCGTGGCTCTTGTGGGGGCTGACGCTGAGCGTCGTGGTGAACGCCTCGAAGCCCATGAGGATGGCCGTCTCGGCGGTCCTTTCCAGCCTGAGCCCAATGCAGGCGCGGCACCTTTCGCCGCCCTCCGGCTCGCCCTCCAGACCCTTCGCAAGCCCTTCAAACACCTCCGGCTCGTAGGCGCCCTCCATGAAGGCTATCCTGTCCTCTGGATCGGCCCTCCTGTTGTATCTGTCGATAAAGGCCAGCTGGGCCGCCCTGCGCCTCTCGTATTCGCCCTGGCCGTGGATGTTCGGGTTGTAGAAGAATACCGTGATGCGGTAGGCGGCGGCGAGCCTTTCGGTCACGGCCGTGCAGCATGGCCCGCAGCAGCTGTGCAGCAGCAGCGCCGGCTTCGAGACGGCCTCGCGCCGGCCGCCTGACAGCGCGAACAGATCCCGTCCGCCCGCGTCCGGCGCGTCCGCGGCCAGCTCACCGTACGCGCGCCTGCCATTCTCCATGATAAGACCTCCACCGCGCGGATCGGGGCGCGCGCGTCGGCGCCCCTGACGCAACACACTAATTATACTATATCGGGGGGCGGGAATCAAATTTTTTCTGCCGCCCTACTTTGAAGGCCGCGTGTTTTCTTCGCCCAGCCTTCCGTCGTTGTAGTGCTTCCTGCACAGCGAGACATACATCTCGTTGCCGCCTATGACTATCTGCTCCCCGCTCCTGACGAAATTGCCGTCCTCGACCCTGGCTACCATGGTCGCCTTCCTGCCGCACCAGCAGATGGTCTTGATCTCCTCTATCTTGTCCGCGTAGACGAGCAGATAGTAGGAGCCCTCGAAAAGCTCGTTGCGGAAGTCGTTCTTCAGGCCGTAGACCATGACCGGGGCGCCGCAGCTGTCCACGATCTCCGTCAGCTCCTGCACGTGGTGCTTCTTCAGAAACTGGCCCTCGTCTATCAGGACGCAGGATATCTCCTCCGCCGCGTTTTCGGACATGAACATCGACAGGAGGTTGGTGTCGTCGTATATGGGGAAGGCGTCGCGCCTGATGCCGGTCCTCGACACGACGCGCCCGACGCCGCTGCGGTCGCCTATGGCCGGCGCGAGCACGAGCGCCCGCTTCCCCCTTTCCTCGTAGTTGTAGGCCACCTTTATGAGCTCCAGCGACTTGCCGGCGTTCATGGTGCTGTATCTGAAGTAAAGCTGGGCCATATACAACCTCCTTAAGGTAACTGCCCAGCCGCGCCATTTTTGCCCATCTCGGAACCTGGCCAGGCCTACAGAAGTCCGGAGAGCAGCCGCGAGACGCCCTCCTTGAACTTCACCACTATGGAGCGGCTTCTGTAGAGGGCCTTCGTAAGCTCGTGGCTCTGCGCCATGTCCGTCTCGAATATCGCCTCCAGCTTGTAGGTCTCCGCCGCGTC
>JAISXZ010000197.1 GCA_031270275.1 Eubacteriales Family XIII. Incertae Sedis bacterium
ATTGGCTTCCTCACGTACCAAGCAGTACGCTCCGGGAGCCAAAATCGCCCCCAGAACCCGATCTGAACAAAACTGACGCGGCGGGTGAGTAGTTTCGATTTAAGTAGGTGAGTAGTAACAGCTGAGGGGCCGCGCCATCTTTGCCCGGCGGCCTCACTCCACGACGGTCAGTATCTCCGACAGGGCCTTCTTGGGCGGGCTCTTGGGATTGTCCTCCGGCAGGCCTAATGATATCAGCGCGGCCAGGAAGCTGCCGGGCTCGTCGAAGCCCGCCTCGTCCCTCATCAGCGCCGCGATCCCCTTGTCCGCGTAGTTGGCGCTGGTCAGCCAGCAGCTACCGTAGCCTAGCTCTATGGCCCTGAGGCACAGATGCTCTATGGCCGCGCCAAGGCTCTGCATCCCTGGGTTCTTCTCGTCGCGCAGCCACGACGGGTCCATGCCCGCAAGCTGTATCTCGCGGTAGCCCGTGGGCTCGTACTCCCTCGACATGACCGCTATCAGGGCGGGGGCGTCCTCGAAGAACAGCGTGAACCGCCTGACGAACTTGCGGAACCTCTCCGCCTTCTCGCCGTCCACGGCGTCGAGCTTTTTGCAGATCGCCTCGTTTGCCTCCGTCACGGCCTCCGCGACGCGCTGTATCAGGCCCCTGTCCTTTATGGCTATGAAGTGCCAGGGCTGACTGTTTTTCCCCGAAGGGGCCGTCCTCGCCGCGTCCACCATCTTTTCGATGTCGGAAACGGGCACGTCGCCCTCCTTGTAGCGGCGCACGCTCTGTCGCTTCCCGACCAGTTCCATGAATTCCATATCCGCCTCCTTGCAACACGCTTGGTTTTGCCCTACCCATACATTCTATGCGGGCAGGAGCCTTTTGTCAAGGCGCCGCCTATTGACAATCGCGCCGATCGGGCATATACTAAGGTCTATGGGGCGGGTCTGCGGGCGGGGCGGATCGACGGCCCGAGGGGGGATGGCTTTCTTGAAAAACAACGTGGAAAGGATGATAATGACGGCGATGATGACGGCCCTGATCGCCGCCATGACCGCCGTGGTCGCCATACCGGTGCCCTTTACGAACGGCTATATCCATCCCGGCGACAGCATGGTCTTCCTGGCCGTGCTCGCGCTGGGCTGGAGGCGGGGGGCTGTGGCCGCCGGCCTGGGCTCCGCCCTTGCGGACGTGTTTCTGGGCTTCGTGTTCTGGGCGCCGTGGACGCTGCTCATAAAGGGCTGCATGGCGATGACGGCGGGCCTGATAATGGAAAAATGCCGCGACAGCCGCAGGAACGTGGCCATATCCTGCGGCGCGACGGCCCTGCTGTGGCTGCTGTTCAACGTCGTCGTGCAGGCTGTCGTGGCCTACGCGGCGAACAGCAGCCCCGCGTCCCTGGCGCAGGCCCTCGGGGCGGCCGAGGCCGGCGCGCTGGGCGCGGCGCTCGGAAGCGTGCAGTCCCAGCTCATGCTCGCGGCCCTGCTGATACCCGTCGGCCTTGCCGCCGCAGCGTTCGCGCTGAGGAGGAAGGAGGGCGTGTCGGTGCCTCTGGGGCATGTCGTGGGCATGACGGGGGGCGGGCTGCTCATGGTCTTCGGCTACTATCTGGCGGGCGGGCTCATCTACGGGAATTTCGCCGTCTCGGCCCTCGGGATCCCGGCCAACATGCTGCAGTTCGTCGGAGGCTTCCTCATAGCGGCTTTGCTGTCTGCGGCCCTGCAGAGGACGCCGGCGGGAAGGCGTTTCGCTCTGGGCCCGAAAAGCCCCTGACGCCCTTACGGAGGCCATGTGAATTGAAGGCTCTTATTCTCAGCATCTCGACAGGCCAGGGCCACCACGCCACAGGCGAGGCGGTCGCGAACATGTTTGAGGGCATGGGCGTGTCGTGTACGACCATAGACGCATACGAATACGTAGATCCCAAGCTCTCCAAGCTCGTGTCGAGCGGCTACAGGCTTTCGGCCGCATACGCGCCGTGGCTGTCCGCCCGGGCCTACAACCTGCTGGTAAAGAGGAATTCGCCGTCGCGCAGGCTGTCCGCGTACCAGATGACCAACACCTATCTGGCCTGGGATCTGCGCAAGTTCATCAGCCGCGAAAACCCCGACATCATCGTCTGCACCCACGTCCTTTCGTCCATTCTCGCGAGCATGATGAAGGATCACGGCTGGACGGACGCGATAACGGCCGGCATCGTCACCGACTTCACGGTCCATCCGCTCTGGGAGGATACCGGCAGCCTCGACTACTACGTCACCCCCAGCGAGCTCCTCGACTTCCAGATGGCGAGAAAGGGCCTCGACACGCGGAAGATACTTCCCTTCGGCATACCCATAAGGCCGCAGTTCTCGAGGAAGGGGGACAAGGCGTCGGCGCGGCTGGCCCTGGGCCTGGACCCCCAGGCCCACACCCTGCTGCTGATGAGCGGCAGCATGGGCTACGGAAGCATCGACCTCTCCGTGGACAGGCTGGACGCCATGGCCATAGACTTTCAGGCCATGGTCGTATGCGGCGCCAACAAGGAGATGTACAGGCGGATCAAGCGGAAGAAGTTCGTCAAAAGGTTCGAGGTATACGGCTACGCGGACCATGTGGACATGATGATGGACGCCGCGGACTGCATCATAACCAAGCCTGGGGGGATAACATCCTCGGAGGCCCTGGCGAAGGGCCTGCCCATGATAATGATAAACCCCATCCCAGGGCATGAGACCAGGAACGCCGAGTTCATGCTGAACAACGGCATAGCGCTTTACGCCACGAAGTCCTTCCCCCTTGACGAGGCCGTTTTTTCGCTTTTCAAGCATCCGGGGCGCATAAAGGACCTGCAGGCGACCATAGCCCTCTACGCCAAGAAGAACGCGGCGCAGAGCCTCTGCGGCTTTCTTGCGGGAAAGGCCGAGGAGAGGCTTTCAGCGGCTTCCGAGGCGGACAAAAACGGCGCGGGCGAATAGCACCGCCCCGCCAATCCTGTCCGGCGTCCAATCGTCGGAGCGATGGCAAGGAAAGGAGAGATCCGATGGAAAGCTACAAGAATCTTCTGTTTGAGCCCAGGGACGGGGTCGCGTTCGTGACGGTGAACAGGCCGGAGGCCATGAACGCCCTGAACACGGAGGTCATAGCGGAGCTTCACGACGCCTTCAGGCGCATAGACGACGACGCGTCCATAGGCGCCGCCGTGCTGACGGGGACGGGCAAGGCCTTCGTGGCCGGCGCCGACATAGCGCAGATGAGCGATCTCAGCGTCGCCGAGGGCCGGGCCATGACGATAAAGGGCCAGAGGGCCATGGAGTTCATAGAGAACATCGACAAGCCGACGATAGCGGCGGTCAACGGCTTCGCGCTGGGCGGCGGCTGCGAGCTCGCCATGGCCTGCGACATAAGGCTTGCCTCGGAGAAGGCGAGGTTCGGCCAGCCGGAGGTGAACCTCGGGATCATACCGGGCTTCGGCGGGACCCAGAGGCTGCCCAGGCTGGTGGGCAAGGGCATGGCCAAGTACCTCGTGCTGAGCGCGGAGATAATAGGGGCCGAGGAGGCCCTGCGCATAGGGCTCGTGGAGAAGGTCTTCCCTGCGGACGCCCTGCTCGCGGAGGCCGAAAAGCTGGCGCGGCTCATAATAGCGAAGGCCCCCATAGCCCTGAAGATGGCAAAGACCGCCGTCAACAGGGGCATAAACCTCGATCTTTCCTCGGGCGTCGCATTCGAGGCCGAGGCGTCCACGGTCGCCTTCGCGTCGGAGGACCGCGTCGAGGGGCTGAAGGCCTTTCTGGAAAAGAGGCCGCCGGTGTTCAGGAACAGGTAAAAGCCTGTTGCCCGCATGCCCCAAGCCGAAACCGCACAGCAGCAAAAAGGCGACCAAATGTCATTCACGCATCTGCACGTCCATACCGAATACAGCCTGCTCGACGGCGCCGCGCGCATAAAGCCGCTCGTCGCCCGCGCCAAGGAGCTTTCCATGGATGCCCTGGCGATAACGGACCACGGGGTCATGTTCGGCGCCATAGAATTCTACAAGGAGGCGCTGGCGGCCGGGATAAAGCCGATAATAGGCTGCGAGATATACACGGCCGCGCGCCGCATGTCGGACAGGGACGCCGTCCGCGACAAGCGCCAGGGGCATCTTGTGCTGCTGGCAAAGAACGCGGAAGGCTACAGGAACCTCATGAAGATCGTGTCGGCGGCCTACATCGACGGCTTCTACTACAAGCCCCGCGCCGACAAGGAGCTGCTGCGCGCGCATTCGGAAGGGCTGATCGCGCTGTCCGCCTGCTTGGCGGGCGACGTCCAGAGGCCGCTGCTTTCCGGCGACTACGACGGCGCGAGGCGCGAGGCGCTCGAGCTGCTGGGCATCTTCGGCGAGGGGAACTTCTACCTGGAGGTACAGGACCAGGGGCTAGAGGAGGAAAGGCGCATACTGCCCCTCATGCTGCGGCTCAGCGACGAGACGGGCATACCCCTTGTCGCGACCAACGACGTCCATTACGTCATGCGCGAGGACGCCGCCGCCCACGACGTGCTGCTCTGCATACAGACGCAGAAAAGCCTCGACGACGAGGGCCGGCTGCGCTTCGCCACGGACCAGTTCTACCTGAAGCCGGAGAGCGAGATGGCTGCGCTGTTCGGCGGCGTGCCGGGGGCGCTGGAGAACACGCGGCTCATCGCCGACGCCTGCAGCCTGGAGCTGACCTTCGGCGAGCTGCATCTGCCGGAATTCCACGCGCCCGCCGGCACGGGCAACGCCGAGTACCTGCGCGGGCTCTGCGCCGCCGGCCTCGAGCGCCGCTACCCCGGCAGGCTGTCCCCGGCGCTGCGTGAGCGCATGGAGCACGAGCTCGCCACCATAGAGAGAATGGGCTATGTCGAATATTTCCTCATAGTGTGGGACTTCATACGCTACGCCCGCGAGAACGGCATAATGGTGGGGCCGGGCCGGGGCTCGGCGGCCGGCAGCCTGGCGGCCTACGCGCTGGGCGTCACCGACATAGACCCGATAGAGTACAGCCTGATATTCGAGCGCTTCCTGAACCCCGAGCGCATAAGCATGCCCGACATAGACATAGACTTCTGCTACGAGCGGCGCGGCGAGGTCATAGGCTACGTCATAGACAAGTACGGCGCGGACAGGGTGGCGCAGATCATCACCTTCGGGACCATGAAGGCCAAGGCCGCCGTGCGCGACGTGGGGCGGGCCATGGGCATGAGCTACGCCGAGGTCGACGCCATAGCCAAGATGATACCCTTCGACCTTAAGATGACGCTGGAGACGGCCCTCGACATGAGCCAGGAGCTGAAGGGCGCCTATGAGTCCGACCAGCGCGTCATGAGGCTCATCGACACGGCGAAGGCGCTCGAGGGCATGCCGCGCCACGCCTCCACGCACGCGGCCGGCGTCGTGATCTCCAAAAACCGCATAGACGAGTACGTGCCGCTCTACAACTCCGACAAGGGCGTCAGCACCCAGTTCACTATGGGGACCATAGAGGAGCTGGGCCTCCTGAAGATGGACTTTCTGGGGCTGAGGACGCTGACGGTCATACGCGACGCGCTGGAGCTGATACGGGAGGGCCACGGCGTCAGCGTCGTCCTCTCGGGCATGAAGGCGGACGACCCCGAGGTCTACAGGCTCATAGGCAGCGGCAACACCCAGGGCGTGTTCCAGCTGGAAAGCGCGGGCATGACGCAGTTCATGCGCGATCTTAGGCCCGACTGCTTCGAGGACATCATAGCGGGCATATCGCTGTACAGGCCCGGCCCCATGGCGTCCATACCCACCTACCTCAAAAACAAGGGCGACCCCGGCGGCATATCCTACCTCGACCCCCGCCTCGAGCCCATACTCTCCGTGACATACGGCTGCATGGTCTACCAGGAGCAGGTCATGCAGATAGTCCGCGACCTCGCGGGCTACACCTACGGGCAGAGCGACACGGTGCGCCGCGCCATGAGCAAGAAGAAGAAGAGCGCGATGATGCAGGAGCAGGAGAAGTTCGTCTTCGGCGAGCTGGACGGCCAGGGCAGGGTCAAGGTGGCGGGCTGCATCCGCAACGGCATACCGGAGGCCGCGGCAAGGGCGATATTCGCCCAGATGGAGAGCTTCGCGGAATACGCCTTCAACAAGTCCCACGCGGCCGCCTACGCCGTGCTGGCCTACCAGACCGCCTGGCTTAAGGCGCACTACCCCGTGGAGTTCATGGCGGCCCTCATGTCCAGCTGGATGGGCGATCCCGACCAGGTGGCCAAGTACGCGCGAAACTGCGCCGACATGGGCATAGAGGTGCTGCCGCCCGACATAAACGAGGGCGAGAAGAAGTTCAGCGTTAGAAACGGCAGGATACGCTTCGGGCTGCGCGGCGTGAAGAACGTGGGCGAGAACGCGATAGACGCCGTGATAAGGGCGCGCGCGGAACGGGGCGCGCCGGCGACGATCTTCGACTTCATAGCGAACGTGGACACGGGCGACATCAACAAGAAGGCGGTCGAATGCCTGATAAAGGCGGGGGCCCTGGACTGCCTACAGCCGAACAGGGCCAGGCACATGGCCGTATACGAGAGGCTGATCGAGTCGGCGCAGAACGACGCCCGCATGACGGCGGCGGGGCAGATATCGCTTTTCCAGACCAACGACGAGCAGATGCGCGGCGTGGCCTCGCACGACAGCCTTCCCATGGTGGAGGACTACACGAAGGCGGAGCGGCTGGCGATGGAGAAGGAGATGCTGGGGATGTACCTGTCGGGCCACCCGCTCGCCGACAGCCAGGGCCTCATAGACAGGATATCGAACGTGACGGCCGAGGAAATAGGCGCCTACAGGGAGAACCCGCGCGTGAGGGACGGCATGAAGGCCCTCATGGTGGTCATAATACGCAACAGGAAGACGCAGATCACCAAGTCAGGGAAGATGATGGCCTTCCTCGAGCTGGAGGACATGACGGGCAGCATAGAGGCCCTGGTGTTCCCCAAGGCCTACGAGAGCTGCTCCGACGCCATAGGCGAGGACGCCGCCGTCGTGGTCAGGGGCAGGCTGGACTTCAAGGACGAGGAAAAGCCCAAGATCATCGCCGACAGGATAACGCCGGTCTTTGTGGCGGAGGCGTATTTCAGGGGCCGGGAGGCGGGAGAGGCCGCGCTGTAAGTAACAAGGTTTAGGTTACTACCCACCCGCCACGCCATTTTTGCCCATCTCGGAACCTGGTTGCGGTTATTGGCTTCCTCACGTAGCTTCAAGTACGCTCCGGGAGCCAAAACCGCCCCCAGAACCCGATCTGGACAAAGACTGCCGCGGCGTGTGAGTAGTTTCGATTAGAGTAGTTGAGCAGTAGCAAGGTTTAACACTTTCGCGCCTACAGGCTTAACATTCGTGTGTTAGTATTGTTCAGGCTCCCTGCCGCCTTGCCCAGGGCCGGCGCGCGGGGGGCGCATAGCTTGTATGCTTCAATCGATGCTGCCAGGCGCCCGCGCCGGGTTTGCCCGGATCGGTTCCGGGACGGGCGGAAATGGCGTGGCGCCTGGCGGCGGCCTAGTGTAGCGTTTCATTCATTGCACTAGCGGCCAATGGAGGGAAAACATGAACAGGATCGGGATACTTACCAGCGGGGGGGACTCCCCCGGAATGAACGCCGCGATACGCGCCGTGGTGCGCGGCAGCGTCTACAACAAGATGGAGGTCTACGGCATAGACCGAGGCTACGAGGGGCTGATGGCCGGCGACATAAGGGAGCTGTCGGTCTCCTCCGTCTCGGACATCATACAGAGGGGCGGCACCATGCTCCGGACGGCGCGCAGCAGCCACTTCATGGAGCCCGA
This sequence comes from Eubacteriales Family XIII. Incertae Sedis bacterium, assembly GCA_031270275.1. Classification (GTDB taxonomy): domain Bacteria; phylum Bacillota; class Clostridia; order Peptostreptococcales; family Anaerovoracaceae; genus JAISXZ01. The sequence goes on from JAISXZ010000197.1 coordinate 7,793, forward strand.
CGGCTTCAAGCGCGCCATGGACATGCTCGAAAACTTCGAGATACAGGGCCTTGTCGTAATAGGGGGCGACGGCTCCCTGAACGGCGCCCTTAAGATAGGGAAGGCCGGGGTGCCGGTGGTCGGCCTGCCGGGGACCATAGACAACGACCTGGCCTACACCGATTTCACGATAGGCTTCGACACCTCCGTGAACACCGTGCTGGGGGCGATAGGCAACATAAGGGACACCTCGTCGTCGCACGAGCGCAGCACGGTCATAGAGGTGATGGGCAGGAACTGCGGCGACATAGCCCTGTACGCGGGGCTTGCCGGCGGCGCCGAGACGGTGCTGATACCGGAGTTCGAGCCGAACATCAACCAGATATGCCGGAAGCTGATACAGGGCAAGAACAGGGGCAAGCTGCACAGCATCATAATAAAGGCCGAGGGCGTGCCGATCTCGTCCCAGGAGCTCGCGGACGTCATAACCGAGAGGACGGGCCTTGAAACCAAGGTGGTCGTGCTGGCCTACATACAGCGCGGCGGGACGCCGACGGGCAGGGACAGGGTGCTTGCCAGCAGGATGGGCTACAGGGCCGTCGAGCTGCTTCGCGACGGCGTGGGCAACAGGGCCGTGGGCATAAGGGGCGCCGACATATTCGACATCGATCTCGAGGAGGCGCTGAACACGGCCCGCGTGTACGACAACTCCATCAACGAGCTGGGCGAGATACTGTCGATCTGAGGAACTGTCAAAAAATAACCTGCACATTTGGCTTGCCCTTTTGCGCCCCGGCTGCGTTGCCGGAACCCTTGAATACTACAAGTATTCGCGGAACCCGGCGCCTTGCCGGGACACAAAATTGCTGCGCC
>JAISXZ010000036.1 GCA_031270275.1 Eubacteriales Family XIII. Incertae Sedis bacterium
AACGCGGAGCGCAGCGAAGCCGTTTATGGTATCCGCCATGTGCGTTTTCGCCGAAGGCGAAAAAATCGCACGGCATTCCAATCCGTATAATAACCGCGCCTTTTGCGGTTATTATACCACAGTATTTTTTTTATAAAAAGGGCTTTCAGGCAAAAAGCCGCAGGGCTGCGGCCCGCCCGGCAGCGCCCTACCGTTAGACGGCCGGAATCCCATAAGGTTTCATGGCGGCAAAGCCACGCGCAGGCCGCAGCCGATCAAGTTCGCCATATTCATTGACTTTTATGTGTTTTTATGCTAGAATCCAAGCGTAGAGCAGGGGCGGCGGCCTGCCCGCGAGCCGACAGGGGGCCGGGCGCCAAGGCATTTTGGCATCGCTGCGGGGCAGCAGAACGGGTTGAGGCATGAAGGCGTCCATTACCGATTCGATCTACGCACCCAAGGCCGTAGTCATAATACAGTGCGTGTATTTGACCATCACGCTGATCATCCTCTACTACGCGTTCGCCATCCACGGCGGCATGACGCGCGGCGTCACGCCCCTGTTCACGGACCTGACGGCGTACCCGGCCTATGTGCGCAGCGGCTTCGACGCGGCGGAGATAGGGACGCCGCCCAAGGTCTCCGAAGGCGTGTGGCGAGAGTTCCCCCGCAGCGAAGGCAGGCGCGCGCCCCTGCTCATACGGGATTCCGGCCTGCCCGATCTCCCGAAGCGGCAGTTCCTGTCGCCGTTCGGCGGCAAGGCCCAGGAGTTCACGATCCTGATCGCGGCCGAGCTCAGCGCCAAAAAGATCGTCTATGTGGAGGCCGATCCCTCGCGCGTCCCCGGCATCAGCCTGGCCGGCCTGGGCGAGAACTGGGAGATATTCCTGAACGGGCGGCTGCTTCGCTCGGAGATGCACCTGGACGCGGACGGGCAGATCGCCAGCAGCAGATCCTTGCGGGACGTCTTTTTCCCCATCGACGGCACGCTGCTCAGGGAGGGGGTCAATGTCTTCGCCTTTCGCATCGTCGGCGATCCCGCCTACGGCTCGACGGGCCTTTTCTACAGAGACATGTACTTCCTCGAAAACTACGCGGATATCGAAAGGCTGCACGACGACGCGCTGCTGATCGCCCTGTGCGGCATCTTCCTTTTCATGGGCGTGTACCATCTTATGCTGTTCCTGGGATCGAGAAAGGACGTGACGAACCTCTGCTACTTCCTGTTCTCGGTCCTTATGGGCGTCTATCTGGTCACGAGGGGCCGCTATGTCTACGCCCTTGTCCCGGACGCCTACACCGCCTATCACATCGAGTATATGGCCCTGCTGCTGACGGTGCCGCTTATCGGCCTGTTTCTCGAGAACTTCGCGCAGCGAAAGAAGCTGAGCGTCGTCAGCAAGGCGTTCTGCGCGCTGTGCGTCGTGCTGGCACTTACGATGCTGCTTTTTTCGCCGCAATTCGCGGACGACGTTCTCATTCCGGCCTTCATCATCGCCATTCTCTACATGATATACATCCTGGTTTTCGTGCTGTTCCGCGCCTTCCTGGAACATGTGCGCCTGATCAGGGACGAGGGCGGCGGGAAAAAGCGGCCCCCGTTCCTGTCGGCCTGCCTGCGCGTCGTGTTCGGGACGCCCATCGGCAACGTGCTGATGTCCGTTTCGTACATGGTGGCCTGCGCCGTCTTCGACGCGGTCGACGTCGCCCTGCTTCACATGAATTTCGGCCTTTTCCGCTATGGCTTTTTCGCCTTCGCCGCCATCAGCGCCTTCATACTGTCGGAACGCTTCAGCCGCCTGCTGATACTCCTCGACAAGACGAACGCCGCCCTGGACGGGGCGAACGCGAACCTGGAGGAATCGGTCCGCGCACGGACGCACGAACTGGAGATACAGGCCCGCATAGCGGAGGAGATGTCGGAGTCGGCGCAGATGGCCTCAAAGGCCAAGAGCGAGTTTTTGGCGCATATGAGCCACGAGATACGCACGCCCATGAACGCCATACTGGGCATGCTCGAGCTGGTCCTGTGCAAGAAGCTGCCTCCCGACGTCCGCGAGGACACGCTGCTGATCCGCCGCGCCGGCTCAAACCTCCTGTCCATAATCAACGACATCCTGGATTTTTCGAAGATCGAGTCCGGCAAGCTGGAAATAGTCCCGGAGAGGTACAGCCTGGCCGCCATCGTGGACGACGTGATAAACATCATCCGCGTGCGCCTTCTGGAGAAGCCGCTGCATTTCGTGACGTACACAGACAGCAGGCTGCCGGGCTTCCTTATCGGCGACGAGGCCCGCATACGCCAGATAATGCTGAACTTGCTGAGCAACGCGCTTAAATACACGAAGGAGGGGCATTTCTCCCTCACCGTCGGCGGGGAGGCGGTGGGCGAGGGGATCATTATGCTGGAATTGACGGTGGCCGACACGGGCATAGGCATAAGGGATGACGAGATGGAGAGCATCTTCGGCGATTTCACGCGGCTTGACATCTCCAGGAACAGGAGCGTCGAGGGATCGGGCCTGGGCCTTGCGATAACCCGAAGCATATGCGCCGCCATGGGCGGCAAGATCTCGGTGTCCAGCACATACGGGAAGGGAAGCGTGTTCACCGTGAGGATCCCGCAGAAGGTGGAGAACGCGCAGCGCCTGGCCTTTGTGGAGGAGCCTTGGACAAAGAGGGCCCTCGTGTACGAGCCCCGGCCCATATTCAGGGAGTCCATGGTCCGCTCCTTAGGCAACCTGGACGTGATCTGCAGCGCCGTGTCCGATCAGGGGGAATTCCTGCGGGCGATGGCAGGCAGCCCGCACAGCCACATCTTTGTCCCCGGCGCCTTCTTCGACGAGGTCATGCAGGCGCTGGACGAATGGCGGGGGCCGCGCCCCACGCCGGTGCTGCTCGTGGAGCCTGGAGGCCGGACCTTCGACGGCGGGATCCGGGCGCTGGAGACGCCGGTGCACTCCGTTTCGATAGCCGACATGCTGAACGACAGGGACATCTACAGGGTCTACGACGAAAAGGACGGCCCCGGCGGCTTCCAGCCGCGCTTTGCCGCGCCCTCCACCCGCGTCCTGGTCGTGGACGACATCAGCACCAACCTCAAGGTAGTAAAGGGCCTGCTGCTGCCCTACGAGATCACGACGGACACCTGCCTGAGCGGGCAGGAGGCGCTCGCGCTGGCGCGCGCCAACCGCTATGATCTGGTATTCATGGATCATATGATGCCCGGCATGGACGGGCTGGCGACCGCGGCGGCCATACGCGGCATAGATCCGGACGACCCCTACTACCGGGATTTGCCGATCATCGCCCTGACCGCGAACGCGGTCGTCGGGCAGAGGGACATCTTCCTGCGCAGCGGGATGAACGATTTCCTCGCAAAGCCCATAGATCTGCACAAGCTGAGCGCGATGCTCAAAAAATGGCTCCCCGCCGACAGGCAGGAGGCGCGCGGGCAGGCCGGGCGCGGCGACGACGCGGACGAGGATGCGCCGAAAAGCCTCGCGATACCGGGCGTGCTCGTGGACAAGGGACTGCGCGGCCTAGGCGGCTCCATAGTGACGTATACGGACATACTGGAGAGCTTCTGCGTGGACGCGGAAATCCGGGTCGGGCAGCTCAGGGAAAGCCTGGCCGCAGGGGACCTGACGCTCTACATGACGCTCGTACACGCGCTGAAGGGCGCGGCGCGAAGCATAGGGGCGGAACCGTTCGCGGCCTTCGCCGAGATAATGGAGGGGCATGCGGAAAGGGGGGAGCGCGAGGATCTGGACGCGAAAAGCGAGAAGCTGCTGGCGGAGCTGCACACCCTGCTGCACGACATACACTCCGCGCTAGACGCGCGGGCGCCCGCCGAGACCTCGCACGAGGCGCCGCGGGATCTGTACGCGCCCAGGCTGGAGGCGCTGCGCACGGCGCTGGACGGCATGGACATCCAGACCGTAAACAGCCTGCTGCTGGACTGCGCGGCCCTGCCGTCAAACGTGCGCAAGAAGATGCGGCTGGCGGAGATAGAGGGGCATATACTGATGTTTGAGTATGACGCGGCCATAAGGGCGATCGACGCCCTGCTTTAGGTTACTACTCACACGCCACGCCATTTTTGCCCATCTCGGAACCTGGTTGCGGTTATTGGCTTCCTCACGTAGCTTCTAGTACGCTCCGGGAGCCAAAACCGCCCCCAGAACCCGATCTGGACAAAACTAGCGCGGCGTGTGAGTAGTTTCGATTGGAGTATTGGAGTAGGCGAGTACTGCTTTAAAGACTCTCTTTAGCGAGGTTCCCTGTAGCATGGAGGCAAGTGATGTACGGCAGCATCGATGTGGCCAAGGCGGCCGTAAGGCTCGCGATAACAGGCAGCAGGCAGTCGGAGGAGCAGCTCATCGGGACGCTGATGGAGAAGAGGATCCACGGGGCCGCCGTAGACATAGGCGGCGATGTGGTGAATTCCATACACCTCATAATAGAGAGGGCGGTGATAGCGTCCAGAAGGCACGGCGTCACCAGGGAGAACCACGTCCAGGACGGCGCGGTGGCGGGCGCGGCCAGGGAGGCCCTCATGCAGGTGATACAGAAGGCCACGGGGCTGAACGGAGGCGGCAAGATCGCCGTCTGCCGGCACAAGGAGCATCTGAGCGTATGCGTGTTCATGAGCATCGGGCTCATGCACCTGAACGACGTGGTCATAGGGCTGGGGCACAGATCCCTGCCTTCGGATTAGGGAAACGCCTATCGATCCCGTTCGCCGGATCATCGGCGGCCGCCCGTCCAGGCATATGCGCGGCGGAGAAGGGGGGCTTGCGCTTCGCCCCGCCTTCCCCGCCGCGCCGCAATCCGCCGCCGCTTGGCTTAGTATCTGTCGAAGCCCTCAATGCCTATCGCGGCCACGGCCGCGAACTTTTCGCCGCTCATGCCGGAGCCCCTTTTTTCGGGTTCCACGCCTGGGCGCTCGTTGGGGCCGCCTTCGCTCAGCTTGAAGCCCTCGAGCATCTTTTCAAGCATGGCCGCCTGTGCCGACATCTCCTGCGCCGCCGCCGCGGATTCCTCCGCAGCGGCCGAGGTTGACTGCACGACGGCGGATATCTGGCCCAGCCCGGTGTTGATCTCGGAAATCGACGACACCTGCTCCTTCGACATCGTGCTTATCGACTGTAGGGTGACGGCGTTGTCCTCGGCCACCTTTCCCACGGCGCGCATGTTCTCGGCGGCCACGCCCACTATCGAGCTGCCTTCGGCCACGCGCGCCCCGCTGCCCTCGATGAGGGCGGAGGTCTCCCTGGCCGCCTCAGCCGACTTGGACGCCAGATTCCTGACCTCGTCCGCGACGACGGCGAAGCCCTTGCCGTGCTCGCCGGCCCTGGCGGCCTCCACGGCCGCGTTCAGCGCCAGTATGTTGGTCTGGAAGGCTATATCGTCTATGACCTTGATTATCTTGCCTATGTCGTCGGAGCTGCGGCTTATTTCGTTCATCGCGTCCGTCATCGCATCCATGGAGCGCTCGCTCTCCTCCATATGCTTCTTGGCGGACAGCACCTCGCCATAGGCCGCGCCCGACTGCTCCATGTTCTTCTCGGCGCCGTTGAGCACTGTCTCGATGGAGGATGAAAACTGCTGCAGCGAGGCCGCCTGCTCGCTGGCCCCGGACGCGAGCGACTGCGCGCTGCCCGATATCTGCGTCGCCGCGTTGGACACCTGCGCCGCGGTCCTCCTTATCTCCAGCAGAACCTCGCTGCTGCGGCTGATCAGCGCGTTTATCGAGCGGTTTATGATGTCCTCGCCGGATCTGACGGGCGCCATTTCCCTGTAGTCCCCCTCGGCCGCGAGCCCCAGCACGCGGGCCTGCTCCGCGGCGGCCGCCGTTATTTTTTTGAACGAGGCCGCCAGCTTCCCGATCTCGTCCCTCGAATCCACCGCTATGTCTATGTTCGTGTCGCCGGCCGCCAAAAGATCCGCCGCCGCAGCCAGTCTGCGCGTCGGGCCGGCTATGAGAGCCGCGATGTAGAAGCCCATCAGCACGGCGGCGGCCACGCCCGCCAGCACCGCCGCCAGCATTACGGCCGAGTACAGCTTCGCCGCCTCGCCGCTCGCGTCAGCGATCCCGGCTGTCGTGTCGTGCACGTAGTCCACCAGGGCGTTGAGATCGTCGGCCACAACCTTCGCCAAGGGGATGAGCTCCCTAAGATAGGGCATCACGTGGCCTAAGTCGTCCAGCTTGACGGCGTCCGTAAACCTTTCGCGCGCCGCCTTGTACTCCGCGTAGGCGGATTTCACTATGCCCGCGTGCTCCCTGCCCTTTTCGGTCAGGAAATTCCTGTCGAAGTCGGACAGGCAGGCCTCGAACCCCGCATCGAGCTCCTCCAGCAGATCAAGCTCCTGCCGCGCCTCGTCGAACATGTCCAGCGACACATCCAGCGCCGCGCCGCGATAGGCCGCGCGCTGCGCCTGGAGGTTTTTCGCGGCATCGCCCACCCTGAGCCCGTTGTCGTTTATCAGCCTGCTTTTCTCGTTGTCGCTGGCCATGACGCTCAGCTCGGTTATGCCGATAGCCCCCACCACGCCGGTTATCAGCGCCACGACCATAAAGCCGCACAGAAGCTTTAGCCTGATCCTCAGATTCTTCAATTGCCCATACCTCCTTTTCTGTCCCAATTCGGGGCCCCGCCCCGCCCGGTGCGTTTCGGCGGGCGCATGCCGCGCCGGCCGCCCCCTCCCCCAGAAGGGTGCGCCGTCAGCCCGCCGCCCTTTCCAGCAGCATGTCTATCTTGCTTATGGCCTTTTCGTATTCGAACATGAGTATGTGCTGCTCTATCTCGCCGACCTCCCTCTTTGCGGCCGCGCCTATGGGCATCTCGACATAGCCTATCAGCATGTCGTTCACCGCCTTGATGTCCATGTCCTTCAGCGCGGCCCTCAGGCTTTCGAGCCCAAGCTCCAGTATGCCCGCGCACCCTGCGCTCTCCCGGCATTCATCCGCTGCGGACAGCGCGGCGCCTATGGCGTCCGTAAGCGCGCCTAGCCTGCCGATCAGCCCCTCGAGGTTGTCCCTTATGAAGTCGATGTCCTTGGCGCGCCCGGCCTCCTCCATCACGGCGGCAAGCCCGGCGAAGTCCGCCGCGCCTATGCTGCGGGACGCGCCTTTGAGCGCGTGCGCCAGTATCGCGCAAAGGCCGACGTCCCCCTGCCCCGCGCTCTGCCGCATCAGCGGGGCGCGGGCCGCCGCGTCCCTGCAGAAGTCGGACAGTATGTCCATGTAGACCGCCGCCGAGCCCCCGCAGTTCCTCAGCCCCGCCGCGACGTCCAGCCCCTCTATCTCGAGCCCCGGCCCGCCCCCGCCCTCCGCCTGCCGCGCGTCGGCCGGCCCCAGCTGCTTTTCCCTGGGTATCCAGCGCGCCAGTATGTCGTCGAGCGCCTTGGTGTCGATGGGCTTAGAGAGAAAGTCGTCGATCCCGTTCTGCAGGAACATCTCCCTTTGGCCCGAAACCGCGTTCGCTGTCAGCATGACTATGGGCGTCCCGCGCGCGTTCTCGTTCGCGCGTATCGCGGCGGCCGCCGCAAGGCCGTCTATATCGGGCATCATGTGATCCATGAACACAAGGTCGTAGCGGTTTTTCCCGGCCATCTCTATCGCCTTGCGGCCGCCGGAGCAGATGTGTATGTCCATCCCGTAAGGCTCCATAAGGCCCTTGGCCACGCTCAGGTTGGTGGATATGTCGTCCACTATGAGTATCCTGGCGGAGGGCGCGGTGAAGCCTGTCATGAACTCCCCGTGCCTTCTCCAGACGCCGCAGGCGCCGTTCAGGGCATTGGCTATCGTCGCGGAGTAGAGCGGGATATCGACGCTGAACACGCCGCCCACGCTCAGGGCCCCTCCCATCTCGACCATAGCCACAAGCCTCGTTTTGGCCCCGTGCCCGCCGAGCGCGTGGAGGCAGTCCGCGACGCGCTCCGACGATACGAAGGCGTAGTCGTGCGCGCCCGCCTCAAGCGACCGAATGAAGGCCGCCAGGTTTTCGGCCCGCTCCGCAACGAGGCCGAGCGCCCTCATCGCGCCCAGCGCGGAATCCGCGTAGATATCCCGCTCCTCCAGTATCACGGCGCTCTGGCCCGGCTTGTCCAGGCTGGCCAGGCGCTGCCCGCCGCCCACGCCCTGGACTATCGTCACGGTGAACACCGAGCCCTTGCCGTACTCGCTGGAGAAAGCTATGTCGCCCTCCATGCATAGGCACAGGCTTTTCGCTATCACCAGGCCAAGCCCCGTGCCCTCTATCTCGTGGTTGTGCTCAAGGTCGAGCCGCGTGAAATCCTGGAACAGCTTGCCCTTGTCCTCGTCCCTTATGCCTACGCCGCTGTCGGCCACGTCGAAGGCCAGCTCCAGCCGCCCCTCGCCGAGGCTGCGCATCCTGACGTCGAGGGAGACAAAGCCGCTATGCGTGTATTTCACGGCGTTGTTCAGGATGTTCGTCAGTATCTGGCGCACGCGCGCCTCGTCGCCCGTCAGCTGGGCCGGTATGTCGCAGTCAACGCGGACGGTAAAGGCCAGGCCCTTTTCGGCAAGGCGCAGGCGCACCGTGCTGACCAGATCGTTTATCAGCGACGCGAAAAAATAGTTTTTCGACTCGATCTGGAGCCGGCCGGACTCTATCTTGGAAAAATCGAGTATGTCGTTTATTATCGCCAGCAGCGTATTGCCCGACTGCGCTATCAGTGACACGTTCTCCCTCACGTCGTCCGCCACGTTCTTCCTCATTATCAGCTCCGCCATGCCCAGCATCGCGTTCATGGGTGTCCTTATCTCATGGCTCATGCGGGCCAGAAACGAGGTCTTGCTCCTGTTCTCCTCGTCGGAGCGTATCCTCTCCATGCTCAGCCGCAGCATGAAGTAGCCGAGCACGACGGTAAGCGTAAGCCCCATGACCGACAGCACGGCCGCCATTGAGTACGCGTCGCGGTAATAGCTTTTGAGCGGCATGGCAAACCCGACGTACCAGCCGTTGGACATTCTGCGGAAGGCGCAGTTCACCCTTTCACCGTTGGCGATCACGATCTTTACGCCCGTCACCTCCTGCGCGCCCGCCTTCAGCCTGCCGCCCGTCCTGGCGTGCGTCTTGCTGAACTCGCCGAAGCTGCGCCCTATATACGCCTCGTTCGGGTGCGAGATCAATATGAGGTTCTCGTCCATCAGCACGCCGTAGCCCTCGGTCTCGAAGCGAAACCCGTCAAGGAAATCCCGTATGCCGCCCATGGATGGCTCCCCCTCCCGCAGCATGAGGTGTATGTTGGCCTCGGCGGCGTCCAGCAGCCCGTTTGCCGTAAAAAGCATGTGCCTCTCCACGATCGCGGCCACGAACAGGCAGCTCACAAGGACCATCATGAGAAACGACATGAACACGAATATGAGCTTCAGGGCGTCCTCGCGCAGCGCTTCCCTAAAATTCATACGGGCCTCCCTGGGCGCCTACCCGCGCCGGCCTTCAGGACATTCGCTGTCGGCGCGCCATGGCGGATTTGAAAGCCCCGGCTATATCGGGGTCGAAATGCCGCCCGCTTTCAACGTCTATGATGCCTATGGACTCGTCGTGCGACAGGGCTTTTTTGTAGGGGCGCTCCGATGAAAGGGCGTCGTATACGTCCACTACCGCCATAAGGCGGCCCTGCAGCGGGATGTCGCCGCCCGAGACGCCTCTCGGATAGCCCGTCCCGTCCCATTTCTCGTGGTGCGAGCCGGCCATGATCCTGGCATGGGTCAGGAACACGCTTTTGGCCGTGTTGCTCTGTATCCTGTCTATTATGGTCTCGCCGAAGGTGGTGTGCTTCTTCATCTCGTCGAATTCCTCGCTGCTCAGCCTGCCGGGCTTAAGCAGTATGCTGTCGCGGATGGCGATCTTCCCGACGTCATGGAGCTGGGCGGAGCTGAAAAACAGATCGAGGTCCCAGGACCTGAGCGTGTCGGCGTAGAGGCCTGCGTCCAGCATCTCGTCTACGAGAAGCCGCAGGAAGCTCTCCGTCCTTTCGACATGGCTCCCGGTCACGTCGTCGCGGCATTCCACGAGGTTGCTTATGGCCTTCAGCACAGCCCCCTGAAGCTCCAGCACCGCCTCCGTTTTTTCGGCCACGATCCGAAGCAGGTCCTCATTGCGATGCTTAAGCGCCTTCTTTTGGGCTTCCACCAGCATATGCACCTCCACCCGCTTTGAAAGCAGCGGGGGCGAAAACGGCTTTACGACGTAGTCGGCCGCTCCGAGGCTGAAAGCCTCGAACTCGCTGTCGGCGTCGGATTTGGCGGTCAAAAAAACCACGGGTATCTCCGCCGTCCGCAGATCGGCCCTCAATCGGGCCATGGTCTCGTAGCCGCTCGTCTCAGGCAGCATTACGTCGAGCAGGATGAGGTCGGGGCGCGTCTTTTCGAGGAACTGAAAGAGCTTGGCCGCGTCAGGCGCCGTGAACACGTCATAATCATGCATCAGGGTATTTCTCGCCATTTTCAGGATTATGGGATCGTCGTCTACGAGGATTATCTTCTGTCTTTCATCGGACATCTCGCCACCTCCCCGGGGATGTTTATGGTTATTTAGTCGCTGTGCGGAAATAAGCTTTACATCTGACTTGTCTTTTTTCCGCCAGGCTGCGTTGCAAAGCCTCGCCGAACCTTCGGGTTCGCCTACGTTTTGCGCCTTGCCTGACGAAAAAAATCCTGCGTCAGATTTGCAAACTTTATTTCCGCACAGCTCCTTAGTTTAATGTATAATAAAAAACCATATGAAACATCACCCGATCGGGTATTTTTATGCGGGCCGGCGGGCGCGGCCGCCCCCGGCGGGAAGCGTGGCGGATCGGAGAAAGGGCAAAACAGACAGGAATTTCCGCTGCACTTCGGCGAATGGCCGAAAGGCTCTGGTTTCCGGCTCGACATCATTCGCTAAGCCGCACATGATGAAAGAAAGCGATGGGTTTGAGTTCGCCGAAAAGGAATAACTATGCCACACCGCAAACGCGGGAAAACAACGCGACGCCGTTTATCGACGGATGTCATTTGAGAAATATGCTTTGGCGGGATATTTTAATTGGGGCGACTGTCGAGCAGGGCGCGAAGCCGCATGATCTCCGCATCCTTGTCCGCGATAGTCGCTTTATTGTCCTCGAGGGCCGCTTTATTGTCGGCGATAATTGCGTCCTTGTCCGCGAGCGCCGCGTCCTTGTCGGCGAGTGCCGCATCCTTGTCGGCAATAATCGCGTCCTTTTTGTCCAACGCACCCCGCAACTTTTCGCGTTCCTTGCGGCGGGCGTGTTCCAAGGCCGACGCCTCGTTGCAGGACGCAAGGAGACGCAGACGCTCCAGCTCCTTGAATTCGTCCGACGCCGTTACCGTCCGGTACGCTTCGATTGCCTGTGTCACGACGGGCACCTCCA
>JAISXZ010000170.1 GCA_031270275.1 Eubacteriales Family XIII. Incertae Sedis bacterium
TTGCGCGTCTTGGCGGCTATTTTGACGCCTTGCTTCGTTGCAAAGCCTCGCCGAACCTACGGGTTCGCCTGCGTTTTGCGCCTCGCAAGCCGCCAAACTATCTCGCCAATTCAGCGCAAGATTTAATCGGCGGCGCAATACCCCTGCGTTCACGCTGTCTTTGCCCCTCTCGGGGCCTATGGAATATCCGTTCCGTCCACGCCATGCCGCCTAGGCGCTTCCGCCTGCCCGGCAATCGAGTCGATCCAGTCGAAGAAGGCGGGGGCGTTCGTGGGCGAGTCCGTTATGCCGCCGTGGCCGTAGCCCCATTCAAACCCGAACGACACGTCCTCAATGCCGGCGGCCTTCAGGTTCTCGGCCAGATCGAGTGACATGACGAAGGGGATGTCGCCGTCGTGCGTGCCGTGGCGGATCCACCAGTGCCGGGCCTTCTTCGCGCCCGCGTCGCCTATGAAGCTGTTCGGGTCCTGCAGCCGCACCAGCCTGGCCACCTCGGGGTCGAGCTCGCCGCCGGCCATGGACGCGCCCATCTCCGTGAAGTGGACGCAGGAAAGCTTTTCGCCGCCGAACAGGCTGTTCTCGCAGGAGCCGGCCATGGACGCGCCGAGGGCGTCGAAGGCGGGGACGCCCTTCCACATGACGGCCTCGTCCCGCCCCTTTGTGCCGTCGGGGTTGTCGTTCACGGCGGCGCGGTAGCCGTCGAAGTCGATCCTGCCGCTTCCGGCGTCGTAGTACGACGGCGCCTCCGCGTCCGGGTTTGCCGCCAGGTAGCCTCTGAGGGCTGGCTCGAGGAAGCCGAGGGCGCGCCCGATATATTCCCCCTCGGTCATGCCGAGGCCGCCGATGTAGCCCTCGGCAAAGGCCCTCGCATACGAGGGGTCCCTGCCGATGCACCATTCGTATGCCATGTCCGCGATGGCGAAGTCGGTGGGGCCGTAGTAGTCGCCCACGGCGAAGACGGCGTCGCTGGCGTCCGCCGCGCCGCAGCGCGCGAGGTAGCCGTCGAAATCCGCGCTGTCGCCGGAGGTCCCGACCAGGGCCGATAGGTTGCCGCCGGAGCTGTCCCCGTGGATGACGATCCTATCGGCGTCGCCGGGAAGGGCGGCCCCGTTGAAGCGGAGGAAGCGGACGGCCGACTTCACATCGACCGTCTGCGCGGGCGCCTTGCCGGTGAACTCGTTCCTGCCGTCGCCGTCAATGTCTATGTACGCGTCCCTGTGGCCCCGGCAGTTGACGCTCGCGACCACGTAGCCCCTGTTCAGGGCGTCCGTAAGGTACTGCCAGCCGTTTTCGTAGCCGACGGGGTACGAAAGGGTCTGGGCGGTGAAGCCGCCGCCCCTGTTGTGCAGCAGGATCGGGGCGGTTTCGGCGGTGTAGCCGTTGATCTCCCCGCCGCTGAAATAGGCGTCGGGGACGTAGATGTTCATCGCCTGCCGGCCTGCGTCGACGGGCTTCGACACGTACACCACGTTCTCGTAGGCCCGGTAGCCCTCTCTCTGGACGTATTTTCCGAGGTCAAGGGCGAGGCCCGCCCCGTCGCCGGCGGCGCCGCGCGCCTGCCCGCCCATCTTTTCCCGACTCCGTTCATCCGCCATACATATACCTCAGCGGCATGGCGCCGCTCTCGCGGGCCATGTCCAACACGGCCCCTATGTCCCCGCCCCTGCGGGCCAGCGCGCCCAGCCGCTCCGCAAGCCCCTCGCCCAGCAGCCTGCCGAAAAGCGAGCCGTCTACGTAGCGGATCTCGGCGAGCTCGCAGCCCTCCAGGCCGTAGGACGACTTCATGTCGCCCAAGGCGTCGTCGAAGCTCCCTATCGCGTCCACAAGGCCAAGCTCGCGGGCCTGGGCCGCCGTGTACAGCCTGCCGTCCGCTATCGACCGCACATAGTCCATGTCCATGCCGCGCTCATCCGCCACTATGCCGGCGAACTGCTCGTAGGCCTCGTCCACAAGCCCTTGGAATATGCCCCTCTGCTCGTCGGTCATGGGCTCGAAGTAGCCGCCCATGGCCTTGTTCCTGCCCGAGGTTATCGTCTCCGTGCCTATGCCGTGTTCGCTAAGAAAGCCGCTGAGGTCGAACATGGTGCCCATGGTGACGCCTATGGATCCTGTCCAGGTGTTCCTGTTGGCGTAGATGCGGTCGGCCGGCGCGGACACATAGTAGCCGCCGGAAGCCGCCATGGAGCCCATGGCCGCGTACACGGGGTTGCCCGTGGCCTCCTTGTACTCCTTTATCTTAAGGTAGAGCTCGTCGCTCTCGTAGACCCCGCCCCCCGGCGTGTCGATGAACAGGATGAGCCCGCGGTTGTTGGGGTCATCCATAAGCCCGTCTATCCGGTCCAGCGTCCAGTCGTGGTAGTAGCCGCTCACGCCCCCCAGCAGATCCACGGTGGGCGCCGAGGATATGGTCCCCGCGACGCTGATCTTCGCTATGTACGGGAGATCGGGCACGCTGTAGCCGTTTTTCGGGGCCGGCGACAGGAATATGCCCGCCAGGGCCAGCGCGACGAATATGGCGACGACGATCAGCAGGCCCTTGACCCAGCCCCTCATGCCGCGCCTCCGCCCCTGGCCGCCCGGATCCCCGTAGTAGGGGCCGAACCCAGGCTCGCGCGCCGCCGGCGCCGCCGCCTCCCTCACATAGCTTCCGTCGTATCTTTCGTCATCCATGCCAAGCTCCGTTCCAAAAGTCCGCCCGCCGTCCGGGCAGGCCAGCCACGCGCCGGGCAAACACGTCCGCAGCGCCTATAGTGATCCGACAATACTATTCTCCCAGCTTTTCGGCCTAAAGTCAACAGATTGTTGCTACTCACCCACCCCGCCATTTTTGCCCGGCTCGGAACCTGCGGTCGCTTATTGGCCTCCTCACGTAGCTTCGAGTACGCTCCGTGGAGTCCACGGTGCCCAGCTTGCTAAACGACTTCCACCCCCGCAAAGCCCGTTGGCGCAACGGCGATTCGGGTTAAAAAACAGCAAATTCAAGAAAACCCATTTGTAGCGGCAATTGGCTTTTCTGGCACTATACGTCGATTTCCCAATGCCCTTTTATATCCGAGCCGACTCTGCGAATCACGCCCTTTTCCTTGAGGGACTTTAGGCGCGCGGCGATTGTTTTCCTGCTGACGCCCAGCTTTTTTGACATCTCGTCTTGGGTGACGCTTTTGTTTTGGGCGATAAGCGCCAAGACGCCGCTTTCTTTTTCTGTAACCCTATCTGTAACCCTTTCTGTCACCCGTGCGGTGACAGATGAACCGAGCGGCACAACGGTCTTGAAAATGTCGCCTTCAATGAGCTCAGGCTCGCCGCCGGAATAAATTTTTGAATACTTGTACAGATTTCGGACGCCGGAGCCAAGCGTGTCCGCGAAACCGATCTGCACAAAAAAGCGCGCGAGGATCGGGTTCTTGGGATACGGCTCATAATTGTCGGGATCAATCCGCCCCGGCTGGAGCGAACGGTTCCAGTTCTCGGCCAGTATCCTGTCCTTCTCAACGATGATTCGCGCAGGGAAAGTTCCTGAAAACTC
>JAISXZ010000033.1 GCA_031270275.1 Eubacteriales Family XIII. Incertae Sedis bacterium
GCTCATCGCCCCCTTCGGCGGCCGCTGGCGCGGCCTGAGCACCCCCAGGACGGGAAGGGGGAATCCCCCTTCCAACCCCCAATCCCGCCCCGGCGCTATGCGCCAGGACGGGATTTATGGTGATAGCTGTGATGATGGACCTCGTGTTCAGCTTCTCGCTTGTCATCGTAGGTGTGATTAGCCTGTTTATCAGGCGAAAATAGGCAGAAACCGCCGTTGTTGACGGCGGTTTCCGCTGAATTGCCCCAAAGATTCAGGGACAGCCGCCCTGCAAAGCGGCAACCCCTTATGTTTTTATTCTACCACCCCGCCCCCAGCCCTGTCAACAAAAAATTCGCCGTCCAAGAAAAAAACCGGCCCCGTCGCCTTGGCCGCTGCCCCAGCGCAACTAGCGGCAGGAAACCACGCCAAAAGAAAAAAGCGGACGCCATCGCGCCCGCTCTCTTTGCCTTAGCCCTGTACCCTGCCAAACTAATTTACTTTTTATGCCAATATTTCAAAAATATGCTTGACATGGGCGGCTATATACCTTACAATGGTCTTAGGGTTGCCGTTTGGCGGTCTGTCCCACCCCCGAAAGGAGGTGGTTCTATGGTGATAGCTGTGATGATGGACCTCGTGTTCACCTTCTCGCTTGTCATCGTAGGTGTGATTAACCTGTTTATCAGGCGAAAATAGGCAGAAACCGCCGTTATGCTGACGGCGGTTTCCGCTGAATTGCCCTAAAGATTCAGGGACAGCCGCCCACTCAAAGCGGCAGCCCTTTATGTTCTTATTCTACCACCCCGCCGCCGGCCCTGTCAACAAAAAAACTCGCTCGTCCAAGAAAAAACTTGGCCTATGCGTTCGTCAGGCGAAAATAGACAGAAACCGCCGGTAAAGCTGACGGCGGTTTCTGCTGGATCTTGTTCCACGATTCAGGGACAGCCGCCCAACCAAAGCGGCAGCCCTTTTATATTCTTATTCTACCACCCGCCCCCAGCCCTGTCAACAAAAAATTCGCCGCCCAAGAAAAAACTCGGCCTTGCCCCCGCCCCTAAATCGCCCGAACCCGCTCCCCCCGGCCCCGTCCGATCCAACTCCGATCCAATCCGGCCCTAGCTCCGTCCAATCCAACCCTGTCCAATCCAGTCCCGTCCGTTCCTGTCCGATCTACTTCCGCCCCCCCTGCCCCGGCGCAACTACCGGCGGCGGGAAGCCCCGCCGGAACAGAGAAAGCGGGCGCCCAGGCCCCGGCCGGCCCACGCCCCCCCTGCCCCGGCGCTCCCAACGGCGGCGGTAAGCCGCGCCCAAACCGAGAAAAGCGGGCGCCCGCGCGCCCGCTTTCCCTTTGGTCCTGTTCCGTACTCTTTGGTCCTACTGCGTACTCTTTGGTTCTACTGAATCCTGTCCGATCCTGGTTCCGTTCCGTACACCATCGCGTCTGTATGCCCGGATGCCTATTTGACCTTTATGATGATGTCGTAGGCCTTGTCCTTGTCGGTCTTCAGGAAGATGTACTCCGGAACCACTACGCCGGTGGGATCGATGTCCGCCGTGAACGCGCCCCTGTTAGGCGTGACCGCCGACCAGTTCGGGCCGTCCATCTTGTACATCACCGTGTTGGCCTCAAAGCTGGCGTAATCATGGATAACGCCCTGGTTATTAACGCTGCCGAAACCGATGGTGAAGGTGCCATTCGGGCCGCCCGTGATATTGTCGGGATTGACATACACGCCGGCGCCGGTGCCAACGCCGCCGCCGGTCGTTGCCCCGTCGATCCTGAGATCGATCAGCTCGCCCTGCTTCAGCACATTGTCCTCGCCTACCCTGAACTTCACGATCTCGGGATAGGTAAAGCTTTGGTACTTATCCCACTTAGAAGAACCGTTGGTAATGCCGATATCTATCGCCGCGCTGCTCAGGACGGCCATTAGGCCCTTGTCGGTGTATTCCCAAGTCTTTGCGCTCGCGCCTACGCCGTCGGCAAAGCTGAGACCGGTTATAACGTCGATATCGCCGTCGGTATAGCCGTCGGTCCTCTTGTTGATCATCACGAAGACGTTGGAGGCGCCCGCGTCGACCGCGCTAACCAGCAGGGCGGTCACCCTCCTGTTGTCGGGATCGCGATAATACTGGAAGGCCTCCGTAAGCTCCGTGTCCTTGAGGTCGTTTATGCTGCCCACGCTGTAGTCGCCCTTGTCCACCACGAACACCGCAACGTTGGCGTCGATCAGCATATTCGACTTGTCAGGCGCGGTTAAGACCGTGCCTTCCTTGTTGACCTTTGACAATGGCACTCCGTCTTCACTATTCGTGAACTGGCTCAGCTTCCCGCTCGAAAGCTTGAAGTGCCCCAGTCGATTAATCTTTGAATTCTTCGCCAGAGGCCAGTCATAGCTGCTGGACATCGAATAAATGTTCTCCGCGCCCTTGGCGTCGAACAGCTTTACGACCGTGTTGGTGAAATTGTCGCTGCCGCTCTCTATGGCAACAGCGTAGGAGCCCTTCGATGCCTCGCCGAGGTCGAAGTCGTAGATCCTGCCGTAGTAGTCGAGCAGGGCCGTGCCCTCGGAGTTGAGTTCCATGCTGCTGCGGTTGAGGCCCTCGTAGGGAGCCAGCTTAAGCGTCGTGCCGCCTACGGTGTAGTCCGTGTCGTCCACATTACGCCTCGTCACCGCGCCGGCCTGGGTCTCCGTGCCGACCTCTATGCGCGCGACCTTCTTGTCTTTGTTCTTGTAGACGTATACGACGTCGTTGACCTCGATGTCCTCGATGTAGTTCGCGCCGACGAGGTTGAAGCCGTTCAGGTTGACCTCGTTGGCGTTGTCGAGGGGCAGATCGTGGCCGCCGAACTTCTTGCCGCTGATCGTGTCGCTGGCAAACAGGAAATGGTCGCCGCCCTTATCCGCGTCCCATACGGCTATGGAGCGCAGCTCCGTTATGGTCTGGCCGCTGACCTTGCCGGCCACGATGAGCTTGTTGAACTTATCAATATTCTGAATTGCGGTACCAGTAGATGGAAGGTAATTACTAATATCCGTGGTAGCGCTAAAGCCGTCGTCGCCGTTAAAGAAGCCCGCCCTGAGGAAGGAGTTGTTCTCGATGTCCGGGGTTATATCGCCGCCGCTGACCCGAAGCTCTTTAACAGCCCACTTGTCGCCGGTGCTCAGGTTGTACTCGGTGCCGTCTGTCAGCGACTTGAACTTGTTGACCGTGCCGTCGCTGTTCCAGGTGAACCTGCCGGGTATGAAGGTGGTCTCGATCTCCGTGGCGGCCACAACCTCGCCGTCCAGGTTGCTCGTGTAGAGCACGCCGTAGGCGCCGACGTAGGGGGTCAGGTTGATCTTGGACTTGCGCGCGTTGTCGTAGGTGATGACGCCGGGATCGTGGTACGCGCAGTCAAGGCCCGCGGTCAGGAGGCTGCGGGGATCCGACCTGGTGGCGCTGATCCTGTTCCACAGGGGCTCGACGTAGGAGTTCGAATCGACCTGGACGAGCTGGACGGTCAGCGCGTTGTAGATCATCTGCGCCGCCGAGGCCTTCGTCATCTCGGTGGCCGAGTCCACCTTATGGTAGAGCTGCAGGGACTGGCCCAGGGATACGTAGTTCGCCGGCCACTGGCCGACGAGCACGGAGGCGTTGTCGGTGTAGCCGATCGCCCTCGCGACCATGGTCACGGCCTCGTTGGGGCTGATGGTCCTGCCCGGCATGACGTTGCCGTAGCCGTCGCCCTTCAGGATGCCCCTCTGCTGGCAGAACGCAAGATAGGGCACGGCCCAGCCGTATCCCGCCGTATCCAGGAAGCTGCTCGTGCTGTAGGAGCTCAGCGCGCTCTGCGGTATCGCGAGCGCCCTCGTGACCAGCGCGGCGAATTCCGCCCTGTTCACGGCCTTGTCGGGCTCGTAGTTCCCCTCCGGGGTCCCTTCGACGATCTTCAGGTCGTAGGTGACCTGGATCGCTTCCTCGTTTGCGTTGTCCGCTATGTCCAGCAGCTTTACGTCGCTGTCCGCGGCGGTCGCGGCGAACGAGAAAGTCCCCAGCGCCAACGCGAGGGTCAGCGCTACAGAAAGTACCTTTCTCATACAAATTCCTCCTTTTTGAAAAGGTTTCTTCGAAGGGGAGCCTTGCCTGATTGTTTGATTCAAACCGTCCTCCCCTTCCGAAGACAATTTGACGCTTTGAACTTATAGAAGTGCCCGAGGAAGCCCACAGGCACATTCTATCACTTTGGATTATAACCTTTTGCCGAAGCGGCAGTCAACAGGCTTGGACATATGTAACATAACTGTAATACAGGAAATTCCAACGTCCGCAGCCTGTTTCCATTATAGCGCCGGGCCTCAAAATGTCCATTACAGCGGCATTACAAGTCTGTTAATGTTGACTGACATGGTTTTCTTTGGGCCGGGGCCTTGCGGCAGGGCCGTTTTTATGCTATGATTGCAGCGTGGCGGCGAGCTTTTTTGCGGGTGCGCGCCACATATAATATCCACACATTTTGCGCGTATGATTGCCATAGCCGGGCGGCCGTCGCCGCTTGGCGGATTCACTTGCCGGATTAACTTGCCGGGTTCAGTCGAAGCCGCGCCCGGGCCGGCCTTCGCCCGGATCGGGGCGGGCCGCGCCGCGCGGGCCGCGGCACAGGGAGGATGCAATGGAAGAAAGCGTAATAGGCGTAGAGGGCATGTCCTGCGAGCACTGCGTAAAGGCGATAACGGGCGCGGTGGGCGCGCTGCCCGGCGTCGGCGGCGTGTCCGTCGATCTGGAGGCGAAGACGGTGACGGTCACCCACGACCCCGCCCTAAGCGCGGCGGACCGGATCCGGGCCGAGATCGAGGACCAGGGCTACGACGTCCTTGGCTAGCGCAGCGAAGAAGGCCATACTGGCCGTGGACGACGAGCGGAAGATACTCGAGGTCGTCTCGTCACTCTTGGAGAGCCGGGGCTTCCGGGTGTTCACGGCCGAGACGGGCGGGCGGGCGCTCGAGATCCTCGACAGGGAGAACATCGCGCTGGTCATACTGGACCTTATGCTCCCCGACATTCCGGGCGAGGAGCTGTGCCGGCGCGTGCGCGCCAGGTCCCGCGTCCCCGTCATCATGCTTACGGCCAGGGTCGATGAGGGCTCGCTGCTCGAGGGGCTGGGCGCCGGCGCGGACGACTATATAATGAAGCCTTTCAGCCTTAAGGAGCTGAGCGCGCGCGTGGAGGCCGTGCTGCGGCGCTCCTCCGGGGACCTGGTCCCCCTGGCCGCGAGGAACGCGTTTCGCGGCGGGGACCTGCTCGTCGATTTCGAGAAGGGCCTCGTAACGAAGAAGCGCGCGCCCGTAAGCCTTACGCCCAGCGAGATGCGCATACTGGCCGCGCTCGTAAAGTACCCCGGCAAGGTGTTCACGCGCTCCGAGCTGATAGACGTCGCGCTCGGCGACGGCTTCGACGGCTTCGACCGGGCCGTCGACAGCCACATAAAGAACCTGCGCCAGAAGATAGAGGACGACCCGAGGCGGCCGGACTACATCCTGACCGTGCACGGGCTGGGCTATAGGTTCGGCGGCGGCGACTGATCGCGGCAAAGTGCGGATCACGCCCCAGCCCCGGCCCCGCTACAGCCGCCGGGCCACCTCCGCCAGAAAGCCCTCCGTGTCCGTGAGCCTCCTGCCCTCGATGCCCGAAAGCCCGTACAGGTCCCCCGTCATTATGCCGTCGCCGACGGCGCCGAGGGCGGCTTCCTCCAGCCTGCCGGCAAAGCCGGCAAGCCCCGCCAGGCCGTCCAGCTCGCCGCGCTTCCTGAGCGCGCCGCTCCAGGCGAATATGGTGGCTATGGGGTTCGTCGATGTCCTTTCGCCGGCCCTGTGCCTGTAGAAATGCCTCTGCACCGTCCCGTGGGCCGCCTCGTACTCGAAGACGCCCTTGGGCGAGACCAGCACGGAGGTCATCATCGCGAGGCTGCCGCAGGCCGCCGCCACCATGTCGGACATAACGTCGCCGTCGTAGTTCTTGCAGGCCCAGACGAAGCCGCCCTCGGAGCGCACGGCCCGCGCCACCATGTCGTCTATGAGGGTGTAGGCATAGGATATGCCCGCCTTTTCGAAGGCCTCCCTGTACTCCCCGTCGTACATCGCCTGGAATATGTCCTTGAAGCGGTGGTCGTAGGTCTTCGATATGGTGTCCTTGGCCGCGAACCAGAGGTCCTGCCCTGTGTCCGCCGCGTACCTGAAGCAGGCGCGCGCGAAGGAGGCTATGCTCTCGTCCGTGTTGTGGATGGCCTGCGCCACGCCGCCGGAGCCGAATTCGCACAGGGTCTCGCGGGTCTCCCCGCCGGCGCTGTCCGTTACGACCAGCTCCGCCCTGCTGCCCGCGCCCGCGGCGAGCTCGACGTTCCTGTACACGTCGCCGTAGGCGTGGCGGGCTATCGTTATGGGCTTCGTCCAGGTGGGGATGTAGGGCCTTAGGCCCTTCGCCAGTATGGGCGCGCGGAAGACCGTGCCGTCCAGCATGGCCCTGATCGTGCCGTTCGGCGACTTCCACATCGTCGAAAGCCCGTATTCCTCTACGCGGCCCGCGTTGGGGGTGACGGTGGCGCACTTGACCGCGACGCCGTGCCTTAGCGTGGCCTCGGCCGCCAGGACGGTCACCTGGTCCCGGGTCCTCTCCCTGTTCGCGAGGCCGAGGTCGTAGTATTCCGTCTTAAGCTCCACGTGCGGCAGTATGAGCATCTCCTTGACCCAGCCCCATATGATGCGGGTCATCTCGTCGCCGTCCATCTCCACGAGCGGCGTCTTCATGGCTGTCCTTTCAGGCATATGGCTGTTTCCTTCCCTCGTTTTCCCGCTGCGGCGGGGCGCGTTCCGCCCTGGTGCGGCGGGCGAAGCCCTCGACCCCGCAGAACATCCTGCTGTTGATTTGAGTGCGTTCCGCGCTTCAAACCGGGCGGGTCGGCTTCCGTCCCCGCTTCCTTCCCTTCAACCATTATAAGCAATGCCCTCGCGGATTGCAATAATCTGCATGGCGAATTTGCACGGCGAATTGTGCCATAAAAGCTTTGCTTTGCGCCTTTTTTATGGTACAATAGCCGCACAAGGGCTGCGGCTATTCTACAGTCTGGAGTGCCGCGCGATTTTTTCGCCTACGGCGAAAACGCGCATGGCGGATTGTACCACAAACGCTTTGCTTCGCGGCGCGTTTGTGGTACAATATGGCTGTAGTGGGCGGAATGCCTTTAAATCGGCGGGATAGGGCGCGTTGTTTATGAAGAAATGCGTATGGGCTATATTGATGGTTTTCGCGCTGGCGGCCATATGGGCGCCCTGCGCCGTTTCTGCTTCTGCGGACGGCGGCGGCGACGCGAAGACCTATACGGATTTTCGCGACATACCCGGCGTTACGGACGATGAGATACAGGCCGTGGAGGCGCTTATCGCCGGGCGGCAGGGCAGGGGCTTTTCCTACGGGACCTTCTCCAGCACGGAGTCCTTCAAGACGCCGGAAGGGTCCATAGGCGGCTACAGCGCGCTGTTCTGCGAATGGATGAGCCGGCTGTTCGGCGTCGCGTTCACCCCCGAGACCTACGACTGGGACGTGCTGTACAACGGCGTGGCGGAGGGGCGGATAGACTTCACCGGGGAGCTGACTGCGACGCCGGAGCGGCGGGAGACCTTCTTCATGTCGAAGCCGTTTGTGGAGCGCGCGATAGTGGCCTTCCGGCAGGACGGCAGCCCCGGCTTCGACGACATACTCAAGACGCGCCCGCTGCGCTTCGCCTTCCTGGCCGGCTCCAACACGGCGGCGCTCATCCTCGCGTCCTCGCCCTACGAGATAGAGCCCGCCTACGTGGAAACCCTCGACGGCGGGGCCGGCCTGGTCATGTCGGGCGATGCGGACGCCTTCCTCGCCGAGGAGCACGGCGAGGCGAACATGCCCGAGGGCTGGCACATAGAGAAGATCCTCCCCTCGGTCTATTCCCCGTCCTCGTTCTCCACCGGGCAGGCGGAGCTGGCGCCCATAGTGTCCGTCCTGGACAAGTACCTGGCCGCCGCCGGCATGGAATACCTGCTTACCCTCTACAACAAGGGCCACGAGGCCTACTACGGGAGCGTCCTCTACGCGAAGTTCACCGAGCAGGAAAGGGCCTATCTGCGGGTGTTCAGCGAGAGCGGGACGGCGATCAGGCTGATAGCCGAGTCCGACAACTACCCGTCCAGCTTCTACAACGCCAGGGAAAAGCAATGGCAGGGCATAAGCATAGACGTGCTGGACCGGATCTGCGACCTGACCGGGCTGCGCTACGAGGTCGTCAGCGGCGAGAACTCCGTGTGGGCCGAAAACCTCGCCAGCCTGGAGCGCGGCGACGCGGACATGCTTACGGAGCTTCTGCAGTCCGACGAGCGCGAAGGCCGGTTCCTGTGGGCGGACGAGCCCTACGCCGAGGACTACTACGCCCTGCTTTCCCTGATCGACACGCCCAACATCTCCGTCAACCAGATACTCTATTCCCGCATAGGCGCGGTGGAGGAAAGCGCGCACGACGACTTCTTCAACAAGTGGTTCCCCGACTACGAGGGCCTTGTCCGGTGCGCGAACAACGGCGACGCGGTGCAGAGGCTTAAAAGGGGCGAGATCGACCTGATGATGGCGTCGCGCAACATACTCCTAAGCACCAGCAACTACATGGAGGACCCCGGCTTCAAGATCAACCTGGCCTTCCTGTACGACTACGGCTCGTACTTCGGCTTCCACAAGAACGCGGTCCTGCTGCGCTCCATAGTCAGCAAGGCGCAGGCCTATGTGGACACCGACACGATAGCCGAGAGCTGGAAGCAGCGCATCTTCGACTACAGCGGGACGATAGCGCAGCAGCAGGCCGTGTTCCTGACGGGCCTGTCCGCCATGCTCATAGCGATCATCGCGCTGCTCGCGGTCATGGCGAGCCGCAGGAAGCGGGCCAACGTCGTGCTGGAGAGGACGGTCAGGGAGCGCACGGCGGCCCTGGAGGTCCAGACGAAGGCGGCGGAGGCGGCGGCAAAGGCCAAGAGCGACTTCCTGTCCAACATGAGCCACGAGATAAGGACGCCCCTCAACGCGATCATCGGCATGACGGAGATCGCGGACAAGGCCGCGGACATCTCCCGCATGCGCTCCTGCAACTCCCGCATAAAGGACGCCTCGAAGTATCTGCTGGGCCTGGTCACGGACATCCTCGACATGTCGAAGATCGAGGCGGGCAAGATGGAGCTGTACATGCAGCCCTTCCCCCTCCCTGCGACGCTCGATCAGGTCCGGGAGCTGTTCCTGCCCCGCTGCAGGGACAAGAACATCGATCTGCGGCTGATCTGCGGCGAGGTGCCGCAGCTTATAAACTCGGACGGGCAGCGCATCCTCCAGGTGCTTACGAACCTGGTGTCCAACGCCGTGAAGTTCACGCCGGAGGGCGGGAGCATAGAGCTGGCCGTCCGCCAGGCGGGGGAGATCGACGCCGGCGGCGTAGCAACGCTGGAGTTCTCCGTGAAGGATACGGGCATCGGCATGTCCGAGGAGCAGCAGGAAAAGCTGTTCCAGGCCTTTCAGCAGGGCGACAGCAGCATCTCGGCTAGGTACGGCGGCACGGGCCTGGGGCTGACGATCTCGAAGCGCATAGTCGGCCTGCTGGGCGGGGACATCGGCGTAAGCGCCGCCCCCGATCAGGGCTCCACCTTCACCGTCACCATACCGGCGCAGGTGTGCGATGCCTCGGAGTACGTCGATCAGGGCCCCGCGCCCTCCGAAAACCCCGACTTCGCGGGCAAGACCCTCCTCTTGGTGGAGGACGTGGAGATAAACCGAGAGATAGTCTCGACGCTGCTGGAGCCGAGCGGCATACGCATCATCGAGGCCGAGAACGGGAACGAGGCGATTGCGGCGTTCGAGCGGGCCGCGCAGGACATAGACATCATCTTCATGGACATAAAGATGCCCTTCATGGACGGCTTCGAGGCCACCGCCGCGATTCGGTCGAGCGGGCTGCCGGGCGCCGGCGAGGTCCCCATCATCGCCCTTACGGCCAACGCGTTCCAGGACGACATAGACAGGGCGCACGCCGTCGGGATGAACGACCACCTGAGCAAGCCCATAGACATTGACAGGGTGTTCGCCGTAATGCGCAGGCACCTGGCGTAAGGTTACTGCTCACACGCCACGCCATTTTTGCCCATCTCGGAACCTGGCTGCGATTATTGGCTTCCTCACGTACTCCCTTGTACGCTCCGGGAGCCAAAATCGCCCCCAGAACCCGATC
>JAISXZ010000092.1 GCA_031270275.1 Eubacteriales Family XIII. Incertae Sedis bacterium
GGAGCAAACCGGCTGTATTTCCCGGTTTTGCGAGCAAAGACTTTGGTGAACTTGGCTCACTGTCTGAGCGAAGCGAGTTTGAGCAAGTTCCCAAAGTCTGTGAGCAAAATCGCAAGAAATACCCGGTTTGTGACGGAAGCGGGGGCATGCCCGCCGCCCCGCCCGCCTAACTCTGCGCCGGCTCGTTTATCTGGCGCGCAACCACGCTGCCGCCCGCGTACTTCTCCCGCAGCCGGGGCTTCTCTATCTTGCCCGTGGGGTTTCGCGGGACCTCGTCGAATATCACCACGCGCGGCCTCTTGTACCTCGGCAGATCCAGCGAGAACCGCATGATCTCGTCCTCCGACGACTCCTCGCCCGGCTTTATCTCGACGACGGCGGCGGCTATCTCCCCCAGCCTGTGATGCGGCAGCCCTATGACTGCCACGTCCCTGATCTTCTCGAATTTCCGCAGGAAGTCCTCTATCTGGACCGGGTATATATTCTCCCCGCCGGTGATTATGACGTCCTTTTTCCTATCGACAAGGTAGATGAAGCCGTCGTCGTCCTCCCTCGCCATGTCGCCCGTGTGGAGCCAGCCGCCCTTCAGCACGGCCTCCGTCGCCTCCGGATCGTTGTAATAGCATTTCATGACGCCGGGGCCCGAGACGGCCAGCTCGCCCACCTCGCCCCTTGCGACGGGCTGCCCGCCCTCGCCGACGATCTTGGCCTTCCAGCCGTAGCCGGCCCTGCCTATGGCGCCCACCTTGTGCATGTTCTCGACGCCCAGATGCACCGCGCCTGGCCCCGCAGATTCGGAAAGGCCGTAGTTCGTGTCGTATTCGTGGGCGGGGAAATGGCGTTTCCACCGCTTTATCAGGCTGGGCGGCACCGGCTGCGCCCCTATGTGCATGAGCCGCCAGCGATCAAGCCCGTAGCCGCCCGGCTCCACATCCCCGCACTCGATGGCGTCGAGTATGTCCTGCGCCCACGGGACGAGCAGCCATACGATGCTGGCGCCCTCCTTCGCGGCGGCGTCCAGTATCCATTTTGGGCTGGTCCCGCGCAGAAGCACGGCCCGCCCGCCCGAGATCAGGCTGCCGAACCAGTGCATCTTCGCGCCCGTGTGGTAGAGCGGCGGTATGCACAGGAACACGTCGTCGCGCGTCTGGCCGTGGTGCCTCTGCTCCGTGACGCAGGCGGAGACCAGGCTGCCGTGCGAGTGGAGTATGGCCTTGGGGAAGCCCGTGGTGCCCGAGGAAAAATATATGGCGGCATCGTCGCCGTCGTCAAGCGGTATCCCAACGGGGCGGGCGGGCAAGCCGCCGACGGCCTCGTCGTAGGGCTCGGCGAAGTCCGGCCTGCCCTCGCCGATAAAAAAGCTGTGCCTGATGTCCGGCAGCTGGCCCTTTATCTGATCGAGCCTGTCGATGAACTCCGGCCCGAACAGCAGCACGGACACGTCGGCCAGCCCAAGGCAGTATTTTATCTCGTCCGAGGTATATCTGTAGTTCAGCGGCACGACCGTGGCGCCGGACTTCAGTATGCCGAAGTAGGCCGGCAGCCACTCTATGCAGTTCATCAGCAGCAGGGCTACCTTGTCGCCCTTCCTGACGCCCCTTTCGATGAGGAGGCCCGCGAGCCGGTCAGCCCTGTCGTCGAACTCGCGCCACGTAATCTCCTTGCGGTAGCCGCGCACGTGCGCGGTCTCGACCAGTGCGTATTCCTTCCACGGCAGATTGTCCCTGTCCACCAGCTCCGGATTTATTTCGACGAGGCAGGCGTCGTCCCCGTAGTCCCTTGCGTTTCTCTCGAGAAAGTCCGTTATCGGCATGTTTTCGGCACCCTTTGCCGCAGTGCGCCGAGGCGCCGCTGTCGGCGTATCCTTTCGTGACAGACATATGTGCAACGGGGCGTTCGGGCGGCAAAGAGGACGGCATGGCGGGGCGCCCGCCCTGCGGCGGGGCCTCTCTGCGGCAATAATGAAATTATACGTGGGGCTGGGCGGTTTTGTCAAGGGCATTTCGGGGCTTTCGGGTTGACACTTTCGGGTTGACAGGCCGCGCGCCTGCCCTTATGATAGAACTTAATAAGGAACTGTTAAAAAATTTTAACAGTTCCTAAGGAGGCATACGGCATGACCACCCACGGGAGGGCGCCGGGAGGGCGCCCCGCAAGGCTCGCGCTGTGCGGCCTGTTCGCCGCGCTGACGGCGGCCTGCACGATGATATCGATACCCCTGCCGTTCACGCCCGTCCCCATAAACCTCGCCACGCTGTCGGTGCTCATGGCCGGCGGGCTGCTCGGCCCCAGGCACGGCGCGATCAGCCAGGCCGTCTACGTGCTGCTCGGCGCCGTCGGCTTTCCCGTGTTCTCAAATTTCAGCGGCGGGCTCATGAAGCTCGCCGGCCCCACCGGCGGCTACATAGTGTCCTACATCCCGGCCGCCCTGGCCGTGGGCCTAATGGCGGGCGCGGGGCGCGGCGGCGGAAGGCCGGGGGCGGCGCGGACGGCGCGCCTCGCTATGGCTATGGCCTGCGGGATGGCGGTGTGCTACGCGCTCGGCACGGCGTGGTTCATGATCTCGACGAACGTGGGCCTGGCCGCCGCGCTCGTTCAGTGCGTCATCCCCTTCATACCCGGCGACATGCTGAAGGCGGCGGTCGGCGCGTACCTCTGCGGCGCGCTCGGCAGGGCGCTGCGGCCGGATCGCCGCTGACTATAGGAACTGTCGAAAAATAACCTGCACATTTGGCTTGCCCTTTCGCGCCCCGGCTGCGTTGCCGGAACCCTTGAATACTACAAGTATTCGCGGAACCCGGCGCCTTGCCGGGACACAAA
>JAISXZ010000200.1 GCA_031270275.1 Eubacteriales Family XIII. Incertae Sedis bacterium
AGCGCAACATTTAATCGGCGGAGCAATAATTCAGGTTGTCCATCATGGCCCGTTGGCGCCGTCGCGCCCCGCCCCCCCCCCTCATGAAGCCCCTCTGAAGCTGCGGTCATCTGCCGTTCATGCCCCCTGTAGCTGCGGTCATCTGCCGTCCGTGCTCCCTGTAGCCCACATGCATAACCCTTCTGTAGTTATAGGATACCTCCAAAAATAAGTATCAAACATCATTTTATTGATTTTTTTTAATATTTTTGCACACTTTTGCGATTTTGTCAGTAAAATGGTGAATTTTCCTGCCTGTTTTTGACCGGTGCCGGGGAGCGGAACGGCGGGGAACGCAGGAAAGTGTAGGGGATCGAAACGACAGTAAGCGGCGGAAAGGGTAGGGGAGCGGGACGGCGGGGAACGGCGGAAAGGGTAAGTGATCGGAAGGGTGGGAAACAGCAGAAAGAGCAGGGGATCGGGACGGACGCGAGGGCCTACGATCCAGGGGCAGTCAGTAAGCGAGGGCGGGAAAGGGGGCCGTGCCGCCGCTTACTTGGAGCAAAACGGCTGTATTTCCCGATTTTGCGAACAAAGACTTTGGTGAACTTGGCTCACTGTTTGAGCGAAGCGAGTTTGAGCAAGTTCCCAAAGTCTGTGAGCGAAATCGCAGGAAATACCCGTTTTGCGACGGAAGCGGCGGCACGGCCCCCTTTCCCGCGCACATGCCTCCGAACTGTAGCTGTAACCGCAGGGCCGGCCGGATCAGGCGCGGGCCGTCGGCAGGCGCAGCGACACGACGCTGCCGGAATGCCCGTCGCTGCTGACCTCCACCTCGCCGCCGTGCATCAGCGCGCCGTGCTTCACTATGGAAAGGCCGAGGCCGGTGCCCTCCACGGAGCTGTTGCGGCTCTTGTCCACCCTGTAGAAGCGCTCGAATATGCGCGGCTGCTCGCTCGGGGCTATGCCCACGCCCGTGTCCGACACGCGGACGACGGCGAAGCCCCGGCTTTCCTCTATGGAAACACTCGCTCGGCCCCCCTCCACATTGTATTTGACGGCGTTGTCCACGATGTTGAAGATCATCTCCTCCAGTATGCGCCGCACGCCTTCCACCTCGACCTCCGCCCCGTCCTCAAGCGCGAGCTCAACGTTCTTCCGCGCGGCGGCGTCCCCGGCGCGGCTGATCGCGTCGAGCGCGAGCGCGCGCAGGCCGATGCTCTCCCTCGGCGGCGAGGGATCCTTTTCGTCAAGCTTTGAGAGCAGCATGATGTCGCCTATGAGGTTTATGAGGCGCTGCGCCTCGTCGTATATGTTCTTCGCGAAGCGCGGCAGATCCTCCTTTTTCGCTAGGCCGCTCACTATGATCTCGGCGTATCCCGATATCGACGTGAGCGGGGTCTTAAGCTCGTGCGAGACGTTTGCCGTGAATTCCCTGCGCAGCTTCTCCCTGTCCTCGCGCTCCGTCACGTCGAGCAGCATCACGACCGCGCCGGCGTCCTCCACGGGGTTGGCGATCAGCTGTATGTGCCTGCCGCCTATGTGAAGCATGGCCTCGGCGGAGTCCCCGGAGGCCGCCTTCCCGACTGCGGACGAGAAGGCCTCGCTCCTGTTGAGGGCGAGCGCGTTCCGGCGCAGCGGCGCGTCCTCCGTCCAGGCCCGCCCCGCCTGGAGCAGGGCGAGCGCGCTCCCGTTGCATGACAGCACGCAGCCGTCCCTGTCTATCACGATGAGGCCCTCGCGCATGTTCTCGGTGATCGCCGAGAACTCGATCTGCTTCTGCCGTATTTCGGCTATCTGCCCCGATATCGTCTCGCTCTGCCGCCTCATGCGGGAAAGGAGCGGGGCGAGCTCGTCGTAGACGGCGTTCTCCTCGGGGCTGTCGAGGTTGAGCCGGTTTATCGGCCTGACTATCAGTTCCGTAACGCGGGCCCCTATGGCGGCGGCCGCCGCTATCGCCGCGGCGGCTATGGCGAGGGTGACGAGCAGGATGGCCGGCATGGAGGCCAGCACGCTGCCGGTCGTCCTCGCCACGCGCAGCACGCTGCCGTCCTCAAGCCGCTCCGCGTAATACCAGGTCTCCTCGCGGATCGTGTCGGAGAAGCGGCGGCTCCTGCCCTCGCCGTCCGCAAGGGCGGCCCTGAACTCGGGCCTGTCGCCATGGTTCTCCATCGAGGCCGCGTCCGACTGGCTGTCGTAGAGGACCGCGCCGTCGCCGTCGATGAGCGTGATCCTGGATCTTTCGCCGTAGCCCCGCAGCGTCTCGAGGTATTCCGGGCCGGAGCGCTCCAGCGCCGCCCCTATGTAGGCCGCCTCCGCGGCGATCTCATCCTGGGTCTTTTCCGCGAGGTCCAGGTAGAACACGCAGTTGGACAGGACTGCGGTGAGCGCTATGGAGAATGCCGACAGCAGGCACGAAAAGAGCAGGATACGCTTCTTCACGCCTCCCCCCCTATCTTGTACCCGACCCCGCGGACGGTGAGTATCATGTCGCCGCAGGCGCCCAGCTTGCTGCGCAGCGTGCGTATATGCACGTCCACCGTGCGCGTCTCGCCGTCGAAGTCGTAGCCCCATATGGCGGTGAGGATGCGGTCGCGGGTCAGCACTATGCCGGCGTTCCTCATGAGGAAGACGAGCAGCTCAAACTCCTTGAGCGTGAGCCTCGCTTCCACGCCGCACGCGCTCACGGTATGGCGCGGGACGCTCACGAAAAGCTCGCCTATGCGGTACTCGTCGGGCATCGCGCCCGTCTCGGCGCGGCGCAACAGGCTCTTTACCCTCGCCACCAGCTCCATCATGCCGAAGGGCTTGGGCATGTAGTCGTCGGCGCCCATGTCCAGGCCGAGCACCCTGTCGTATTCCGCCCCCTTCGCCGTAAGCATCATGACGGGAAGCCGCGCCGTCGCGGGGTTCCCGCGCAGCTTTTTGAGGATCGCGAGGCCGTCTTCGCCGGGGAGCATTATGTCGAGCAGCACCAGATGCGGCGCGCGGTTCGCCATCTCCCTCCAGAAATCGGCGCCGCACGAAAACCCCGCGGCGTCGAAGCCCGAGTTCTGCAGCGTGTATACGAGCAGCTCGCGTATGTTGTCCTCGTCCTCAACAAGGTATATCATAAATACCTACCCATTTATCGAATACACCACCGATTCGGCGATGTTCTCCGCGTGATCGCCTATGCGCTCGAGGTATTTGGCTATCATGAGGATGTCGAGGCAGGCCCGGCCCTTGCTGCCGTCGTCCATGATGACGCCTATCAGCTCGCCCCTGATCCTGTCAAAGAGGCCGTCGACGATGTCGTCGTCGGCTATCACGCCCAGCGCCTTCTCGATGTCGTCCTCCACGAAGGAATCCACGCTGTCGGTCAGCATCTTCGTCGCGGCGGCCGTCATGTCCTCTATGTGCACGTCCCTTTTTACCGGGCTGTCGGCCATGAAGGCCGATATCTCGGCGATGTCGGCGGCCTGGTCCCCTATCCGCTCCATGTCTGTTATCATCTTCAGGGCCGCCGTGACCCTGCGCAGATCGCCCGCGACGGGCTGTTCCAGCAGCAGCAGCTTGACGCAGAACGACTCGATCTCCCTCTCCTTCTGGTTGATCCTGTCCTCGAGCTCTATCGCCTGCGCCCTGGCCGTGCCGTCGTCCTCCAGAAGCCCCTTCACCGCGTTGCCTATCGCCTCCTCGCAGAGCGCGCCCATCCGCACAAGCTCCGTGTGAAGCGTCTCGAGATGCCTCAGATAGCTCTCCCTCATCTAACCGAACCTCCCCGTGATATAGTCCTCAGTGCGCCTGTCGCGCGGCGCGGAAAAGAGATCTGCCGTCTCGCCATGCTCCACCATCTCGCCGAGAAGGAAGAAGGCCGTCGTGTCCGACACCCTTGCCGCCTGCTGCATGTTGTGCGTCACTATTATGATTGAATACTCCGTTTTCAGCCGGCTCACGAGGTCTTCGACCTTCGCCGTGGAAATGGGGTCAAGCGCCGACGTCGGCTCGTCCATCAGCAGGACTTCGGGCTCCGCCGCCAGCGCGCGCGCTATGCACAGCCGCTGCTGCTGCCCGCCCGACAGGGAAAGGGCGCTTTTCCTGAGCCTGTCGCCGAGCTCGCCCCATATGGCGGCGTCCCTCAGCGCCTTCTCCACTATGGCGTCGAGCTTGGGCCTGGAGCGCAGGCCGTGCGTCCTCGGGCCGAACGCCACGTTGTCGTAGACGCTCATGGGGAAGGGGTTGGGGCGCTGGAAAACCATGCCTACGCGCTTTCTCAGCAGGTTCACGTCCATGGCGCCGTACACGTCCTCGCCGTCTAGCGTGACCCTGCCGCTTATCCTGCGCCTTGGGATAAGGTCGGTCATGCGGTTCAGGCTTTTCAGCAGCGTGGACTTGCCGCAGCCGGACGGCCCGATTATCGCCGTCGCGCCGCGCCCGGCTATAGCCATGCTGACGTCCTTGAGGATGTGGGAATCGCCGTAGTGCAGATTCAGCCTTTCGATAGCGATCTTGTCCACCGCGCCTCCTTAGCATCCCGAATGAAGTCTCTCAGCGGCAACAGTCTATCAGGCCAATGTTAAATGTGGAAGCGCACGAATGTTAAATCCGCGTAAAATGCAGGTCGCCGCCCGGCGGGCGCCCCCTGCGGTTATTATACCATCTTTGCCATGCGCCGCTCGAAGATGCTCTTTTCCGAGTCCGTAGGGGGGCTGATCGGGTAGTCGCCGCTGAAGCAGGCGTCGCAGATCGGGCAGCCGGCGCTCTCCAGTATCCCCGTCAGGGATTCGCGCGAAAGGTAGGACAGGGAATCGACGCCTATGAGGGCGGCCGTTTCGGCTACGGTGTGCCTGTGGGCTATCAGGAGGTCGCTGTCGGGGACGTCCGTGCCGAAGTAGCAGGGGTGCAGGAAGGGTGGCGACGATATGCGCATATGCACCTCCCTCGCGCCGGCGTCCCGGAGCGCCGACACTATGCGGGCGGAGGTCGTGCCCCGCACTATGGAGTCGTCTATCATTATGACGCGCCTGCCCCGGATACTTTCGCCAAGCGGGTTGAGCTTCAGCCGGACCGCCCTTTCGCGCTGACCCTGGGAGGGCTGTATGAAGGTCCTGCCGATGTACCTGTTCTTTATCAGGCCCACGCCGTAGGGTATGCCGGACTCCCTGGCGTAGCCTATGGCGGCGCTTATGCCGGAGTCCGGCACGCCGATCACCATGTCCGCCGCGACGCCGCTCTCGATGGCCAGGCTGCGGCCCATCTGCTGCCTAGCCCACTCGACGCCTATGCCGTCGATCACGCTGTCGGGCCGCGCGAAGTAGATGAACTCGAAGCAGCAGAAGGACTTCTGGGCCTGTATGCCGCTGTCTATGGAGCGCAGCTCGCCGTCCTCGATGACGGCTATCTCGCCGGGCCTGACGTCACGCAGGAACTCCGCGCCCACCGCGTCGAGGGCGCAGGTCTCGGACGCGAACACAAAATGCCCGTCCATCCTCCCTATGCACAGGGGGCGGAAGCCGTTGGGGTCGCGCACGGCTATCATCTTGCGCGGGCTCATGATCAGCAGGGAGTACGCGCCCTTCATCCTGCACATCGCGCGCCTTACGGCGTCCTCTATGGACGCCGCCGCCAGCCGCTCCCTCACTATGATGTAGGCCACTATCTCGGTGTCGTTGGAGGAATGGAATATGCCGCCCTGCATCTCTATCTCATGGCGCAGCTCGCCGGCGTTCACGAGGTTGCCGTTGTGCGCTATCGCGAGGTTGCCCTTGTTGTGCGTCACGACCATGGGCTGCGCGTTCTCCACGTTCACGCCGCCCGTCGTCGAGTAGCGCACGTGCCCTATGGCCGAATTGCCCTTGAGCTTACGCAGCATCTTCTCGGGGAAGACGTCCATGACGAGGCCGACGTCCCTGTGGCAGGATATGACGCCGGCGTCGTTGACGGCTATCCCGCAGGACTCCTGGCCCCTGTGCTGGAGCGAGAAAAGCCCGGTGAAGGTCTCGTAGGTGGGGTCGATGCCGGAGCCGGGCGGCGTGGCTATGCCGAAAACCCCGCATTCCTCGTGGAGCCTGTCGTCGCCGTGCATACATGCCTCCATATCTGGCTATTCTTCATAGGTATTGATCACGCGCCGCGCGATCTCCGCCCGCGTCACCCTGCGCTCCATGGCCTGCTTCTCGATGAACCTATGCGCCTGCGGCTCCGACATCTTCAGGCAGGCGATGAGTATGCCCTTGGCGCGGCTTATGAGCCGCATGTCCTCGATCTTGCGCTTCAGGTCGTCGTTCTGGGCCTGGAGCGCGTTTATGCGGTTCTGCACCACCGCGGCGCTTTTCAGCGTGAACCATAGGACGTCGCGCTTGACGGGCTTGGTTATGACGAAGACGCCGGCCGGCTCCACGCGCGCCCGCGCCTCGGGCGCGGCCTCCGCCGTGACCACGATCAGGCTCTGCCCGCAGCCGCGCTTTACCGTCTCGAGGGCGAGCTCCATGCCCGACTCGTCGGGAAGCGGGGCGTTGATTATGCACAGATCGAAGCCGCGATCGGACATCAGGGCCCTGGCCGAGGCCGCGTCCGGCGCGGACACGACGCCGCCGTACCGGCAGGCCGCAAGAAAGTCCTCGAAATACGCGCGGCCCTTTTCCGCGCCGGACACGACAAGGATGTTCTCCATAAGCTTACCCCGTAAGCTTACCCATAAGCTTACCTAAGAAATGATACCACATATCCAGTCGATTACAAAGCAAATTTTCGGATATGGCAAAAAAAGTATTGACGCGCGGCCGCCGGCGGGGTATACTTTCTTCATACTAAAGGGACGCGGCGGGGCACGACTTGCCGGTCCGCCGGGGTTTTGCAGCAAAGGCGCTGTGGGGAGGGCTTCCTCGGCGCCTTTTTATGTTTCGGCCAGCTGGCGCCGCAACCGCCAATAGCCGTGTTTTCCGGTACGCCGGAGGGAAGGGGAGAGCGCATGTTCAACATGGGAAAGGATTTCGGCAGCCACGTGTTCAACGACGCCGTCATGCAGGAAAAGCTTCCGAGGGAGATATACAGATCCCTGCACAACACCATCAAGACGAGGGTGCCACTCGACATAGCGGCCGCGAACGTGGTCGCGGCGGCCATGAAGGACTGGGCCGTCGAGAAGGGCGCCACGCACTTCACGCACTGGTTCCAGCCCATGACGGGCGTGACGGCGGAGAAGCAGGAGTCCTTCATATCCGTCCTGCCGGGCGGCAGGGTCATCATGGAGTTCTCGGGCAAGGAGCTTGTCCGAGGCGAGCCCGACGCGTCCAGCTTCCCGACAGGGGGGATACGGGCCACCTTCGAGGCGAGGGGCTACACGGCATGGGACCCCACCTCCTACGCGTTCATAAAGGGCAGCGTGCTCTGCGTGCCGACGGCCTTCTACTCCTACAGCGGCGAGGCCCTCGACAAGAAGACGCCGCTTCTGCGTTCCATGCAGGCCCTGAGCAAGGAGGGGCGCAGGATACTGCGCCTGTTCGGCGAGAGCGAGGATGTGGACGTGGTCGCCAACGTCGGCGCGGAGCAGGAATACTTCCTCATAGACCATGGCGTGTACGAGAGGCGGCCCGACCTGATCTACTGCGGGCGCACGCTGTTCGGCGCGAGGCCGCCCAAGGGCCAGGATCTGGAGGACCACTACTTCGGCGCGATAAAGCCGAGGGTGGCGGCCTACATGCAGGAGCTCGACGAGACGCTGTGGCGGCTGGGCATCGCGAGCAAGACCAAGCACAACGAGGTGGCGCCCGCCCAGCATGAGCTCGCCGCCGTGTACGAGACCGTCAACATAGCGGCGGACCACAACCAGCTCGCCATGGAGCTGATGAAGATGATAGCGCCCAGGCACGGGCTCAGCTGCCTGCTGCACGAGAAGCCCTTCGCGGGCGTCAACGGGAGCGGCAAGCACAACAACTGGTCCATATCCACCTCCGGCGGCGAGAACCTGCTGGACCCCGGCAGCACGCCGGCCGAAAACGCGCGCTTCCTGCTGTTCCTCTGTGCCATAATAAAGGCCGTGGACGAGCACCAGGACCTGCTCAGGATATCGGTGGCCACGGCCGGCAACGACCACAGGCTAGGCGCGAACGAGGCGCCGCCGGCCATAATATCCATATTCCTCGGCGAGGAGCTGACGGACATACTGGAGAGCATAAAGAGCGGCGCGCCCTACCAGAAAAAGGCGTCGGCCCCCATCGAGATAGGCGCGGACGTGCTGCCCACCTTCCCGAAGGACACGACGGACAGGAACAGGACGTCGCCCTTCGCGTTCACGGGCAACAAGTTCGAGTTCCGCATGGTCGGCTCGTCGCTGTCCATCTCCGGCCCCAATTTCACGCTGAACACGATAGTGGCCGACGCGCTCTCGGGCTTCGCCGACGAGCTTGAAAAGGCGGACGACTTCCTGGGCTCCGTGCGCGCCATAGTGAAGCGGACGATAGTGGAGCACGAGCGCGTGATATTCAACGGCAACAACTACTCGGAGGAATGGCTGGCCGAGGCCGAGAGGCGCGGGCTTTTGAACCTCGCGTCCGTGTCGGAGGCGCTGCCCATGTTCACCTCCGAGAAGAACATAGCCCTCTACGAGAAGCACGGCGTGCTGTCGAGGGCCGAGGTCTGCTCGCGGGGCGAGCTGCTGCTGGAGAATTACGTAAAAATACTGCACATAGAGGCGCTTGCCATGATAGATCTGGCGCACAGGGAGATCATACCTGCGGTCCTCTCGTATTCCAGCAAGGTGGCGGACGCGCTCGCAAAGAAGAAGGCCCTGTCCGACGCCCTGGACGTCACGCTTGAAAGCAGGCTGCTCGAAAGGATGTCGGGGCTCTCCGGCGCGCTCCAGAGGAGCCTGGAAGGCCTGGAGGACGCGGTCATGCACGCGGACAGCTGCAACGGCGCCACGGAAAGCGCGAGGTACTACGGCACGGAGGTCTTCTACAGCATGCAGTCGCTCAGGGGCTCGGTGGACGAGCTCGAGACGCTTGTAGGCAGGGGGGATTGGCCTCTGCCGTCGTATGGCGAGATCCTGTATAGTGTAAAATAGGCGGACACGCCATTTTTGCCCATCTCGGAACCTGATAAGTCTAAAGAAACGGCTTCCGCCACCGAGGCGTCGCCGTTTCTTTGTTTTTTCCGCCCGCCCTAACCCGGCGGAAGAGTAAGTTGCTATTCGGGGGCAGTCAGCCCGCGAGGGCGGGAAAGGGGACCGCGCCCCCGCGGACTTGGAGCAAAACGGCTGCATTTCCCGATTTCGCGAACAAAGACTTTGGTGGGCTTGGCTCACTGTTTGAGCGAAGCGAGTTTGAGCAAGTCCCCAAAGTCTGTGAGCGAAATCGCAGGAAATACCCG
>JAISXZ010000006.1 GCA_031270275.1 Eubacteriales Family XIII. Incertae Sedis bacterium
GACGCCTTGCTTCGTTGCAAAGCCTCGCCGAACCTACGGGTTCGCCTGCGTTTTGCGCCTCGCAAGCCGCCAAACTATCTCGCCAATTCAGCGCAACATTTAATCGGCGGAGCAATATAAAGCAAGTTCACGCCGTCAAAGCTGTATCGCTTGCACGGCAAGCCAGATGGCGGCTCCTTTGGTTCAAGCTCGCCGTTCAGCAGTTTTTCCGCAGAGACGCGGGTCTTGGCGAACCACTCCGTCCGCAGCACGGGCGAGCCGTGCGCGGGGTGGACGGTATCGACGAGCGCCGCCATCGCTTCCAGCTTGCGCAGGCTCTCAATGAACGCCATGAGGTCGCGCCCATCGCCGAACATATGAATCTGCGCGTCCGATACCGTATCCCCAACGAACAGGCGGCGGTTTGCGCGGTCGAGCAGCGCGATGCTGCCCGGCGTGTGGCCGGGTATCAGCGCCGCTTCCAGCTTGACGCCACCGAGGTCGAGGACTTCGCCCTCCCAAAGCGGCCCCACCATCCTGCCCGCATTGCCTTTCGAGAAGTATCGGGCATATTCCGCAGGGTGCATGAGCGGGCGACAATGGAAACACTCCTGCCCGCCCGTGTGGTCATGATCGGAGTGCGAAAGCACGAGCTTGATTGGCTTGCCCGTCAGCGACAGGAAGGCGGTTTTGAAGTCCGCGCCGCCGCTTGCGCAGCTATCAAACAATACAGCGCAGTCGTCGCCCTCGATGAGAAAGCATTGGACAAACCTATCCTCGTCGATTGCGTGGACCCCGTCCGCGATTTTAGTGATGCTGTATGCCATAATGTCTCTCCTTATTCCTGATTTTTCTATCAGCATAGCCGCTTGGCGGAGAAATGTCAAGCGAATAAAGCGCAATGGTTTCGGAGGCCCCTCTTTACTTCCTGCTAAAAAAGTGTTAAAATTTCATATGGGCCGTGCATTTATGCTTATATATTATCGGTGGGGGCTGATATGGAATTGGATTTTGGGGCCGGCAGATCGGTGGAGCCTTCGCAGGCTATACCGGTGGCCGCGTGGAAGCTTGACAACAGCGCCGACATACGCGGCGCCGAGATGCGGGTCAGGGTAAAGATAATAAAGCTCGAGGACGCGAGCTTCAGGCAGCTGTGCTCGGAATGCGTCAACGACGAGGGGAAGATAAAGGCGAAGGTATTTGACATAATCAGGAGGCGCGGCAAGATGCACAACCCCGTGACGGGCAGCGGGGGCATATTCTACGGCATCGTGGACGAGGTCGGCGAGGGCTACGGGAAGCGCGGCCTGTTCAGGCCCGGGGACAGGGTCATATGCATCACGTCCCTGGCGGCCATACCGCTGAGCCTGAGCCGCATAGACTCGATAGACTTCGACTACAGGCAGCTTGTCTGCGACGGCTGCGCGATAATCTCGGACACAAACCCCGTCATGCACCATCCCGACGACCTGGCGACGCACTACACCATGACCGCGATAGAGGAGGCCAGCTCCTTAAGCAGCGTATTCAGCATGGCGGCCGCGCTGGGCGAGGGCCGCTTTCTCATACTGTCGAGCGATCTGCTGTCCGCCTTCCTGTACGCGGCGGCGATACGCAAGGCGGCGGCGGGGGGGCATATCGTCGTGGCCCTGGACCGCATGAGCCTGGAAAGGATCCCGGAGAGCGACATCAAAAGGGTCCTGGGGGGCTGCGTGGACGGCCTGCACATCATCGACATACTCGCGCCCCTGAAGGGCTTTGAGGATATACGGGAAAAGGAGGGCGGGCTGTTCGACTTCAGCGTCAACTGCGCCGACCTGATGGGCGCGGAGGCGATGAGCGTGCTCCTGACGAAGCAGCGGGGGACCGTGCTGTTCACGAGCTTCATAAACAACCACAACCTGGCCCTGCTGTTCTCGGAATCCCTCGGCAAGGAGCTCAACACCTTGGCGCTCGACGCCTACACGGAGGACTACCAACAGTTCACGGTGGATTTCCTGCGCGGGGCCAAGGCCGATCTCGAGCGCATACACAGGATATACGCCAGGCGCTCCTCGGCCGAAAAGCTCATAGGCGCGCACGGCTCCCCTTCGCGCTACAGCGAGGCGGGGAGGATAGGCGGCTTCGTGTACGCGAGCGAGAGGATGAAGGCCGTCCTCGACGAGGCCATGAACGTGGCCGGCTATGACTGCAACGTGGTCATCATAGGCGAGACCGGCGTCGGCAAGGAGAAGGTGCTAAGCCTGATACACAACAACAGCGACCGCAGGCTCAACCCCTGCGTGCGCATAAACTGCGCGGCGGTCCCGGAGAGCCTTGCGGAATCGGAGTTCTTCGGATATGAGGCGGGCGCCTTCACCGGCTCCGCGCCCGGAGGCAAGCCCGGATATTTCGAGCTGGCCAACAACGGCATACTGTTCCTGGACGAGGTGGGGCTGCTGCCCGCGAACATACAGGTAAAGCTGCTGCGCGTCCTCCAGGAGAACCAGTTTTTCAGGATAGGCGGGCAGAGGCAGATAGACGTGAACGTGCGCGTCGTCTGCGCCGGCAACGTGAGCCTGAAAGGCCTCGTGAAGGAGGGGAAATTCAGGGAGGACCTCTACTACAGGCTCAATGTCTGCGAGATAAGGATACCCCCGCTCAGGGAGCGGCCGGAGGACATAACGAGCCTTGCGGGGCATTTCGTGGAGCGCTATAACGAGGCCTACAGCCTGAGAAAGCGCTTCGCGCCGCTGGCCATAGAGGCGATGATGGCCTATGAGTGGCCAGGCAATGTGCGCGAGCTTGAAAACATGGTGCACAGGCTCGTGATAAGCAGCAAAAGCAGCCTGATAGAGGAAACCGACGTCTACCGCGCCCTGAACCAGGAGCCGCAGGGGGGCGGCGCCCCGTCGGGCGACGGGGGCCTGGGCGACGAGGCCTACGGGCTCGAGTACATAATGATGCACTACGAGCGCAAGTTCATCGAGGATGCGCTGAAAAAATGGAAGAACACGCGCAAGGCGGCCGCCCATCTGGGGATCAGCCAGTCCCAGCTCATGAGAAAGAAGCAGAAGTACAATATACGCACGGAAAAAGCCTGAGGCCGCGCGGGGTTTTTCCCGGCGGCCGCTCCAGTGTAGTGTCTCATTCATTTTTGTATAAATGGCGCAGGATGGGTTTTCTGCGGCTAGGCGGAGGAGGGAGCCATAGCGGGGCTATGGCGACCGACGACAACAACGCCGCAGGAAATCC
>JAISXZ010000008.1 GCA_031270275.1 Eubacteriales Family XIII. Incertae Sedis bacterium
GACGCCTTGCTTCGTTGCAAAGCCTCGCCGAACCTACGGGTTCGCCTGCGTTTTGCGCCTCGCAAGCCGCCAAACTATCTCGCCAATTCAGCGCAACATTTAATCGGCGGAGCAATAACGCGTCATATAACGCCTGGAAACAGGGGACTGATAGGACACGTTTCTGGTTTTATTGTCCGTTCTAGACATTGTATGCCAGTTGACATGCTTTTATAATGGCTTTATGGGCCGCAAGGTTGCAGCGGCTTACCGCCGGAGGGGGGCTTTCCGGCCTTGGGCGGCCGCCTCGGCCGCCGTAGTGAGGAATGCCTATGGAGATGCGCCACATACACTGCTTCATAGCGGTGGCGGAGTACCTGAGCTTTACCGAGGCGGCGAAGAAGCTGCACATCGTCCAGTCCGCGGTCAGCCACAACATAGCGGAGCTCGAAAAGGAGCTGGAAACCAAGCTGTTTATCAGGAACAAGCAGTCGATAAGCCTGACCCAGCAGGGGCTTACGCTGCTCGACGACGCCTACAGGATCGTGGCGCTGGAGAGGGACGCGGTGACGCGGGCCCAGCACAGGGCACAGGGCGTGGTGGGCGACCTGAAGCTGGGCTATGTCTTCGTCCCCGTCATATACTCCATGTTGGACAAGTTTAGGAGTTTCTACAGGAAATATCCCCAGATCTACGTCAGGTACAACTCCTACAACGACATACTCATATCCAGGCAGGTGGAAAACGGCGAGCTCGACATAGGCCTTTCGCGTGAGGCCACCGTGAACAAGGAGAGGTCGCACTGGCGACCCCTCTACAACGACGTCCTGAAGATCGTCGTCAACAGGGACCACCCCCTCGCGAGCCTCGACAGCGCGAAGCTGGAGCAGTTCCGCGACGTGCCGCTGATACTGATGAGCCACCGCTCGAACCCCGGCCTCTACGACATAACCATGCACCTTTACGTCCGCGAGGGCTTCACGCCCAAGATAGTCGATGACATAAACGACGAGCGCACCGTGAACATGCTGGTGGAGATAGGCATGGGCATGACGGTGCTGCCGACATACTGGAAGGATTTCGTCAGCCCCTCGCTGAAATTCATAGACATAGAGTGCGAGGATACGGGCTACGTATTCGGGCTTTCCTGGAGCAAGGCCAACACGAACCCCTGCATCCGGCTTTTCGTGTCCGAGCTCGGCGCGGAGCCGATGGAATAGCCGGCCGGCGCCAGGCTGCGGGGCCGCTTGGACAGCTCGCCGACGCCCGCGGGCCGGCGGCCGCCAGGACGCTGCCGAGCGATCCTTCCGTCCAAAGATTCGGACGCGCCCAAATCAAGATGACGCTATCGGAATAATTTATCCAACAATTTTTAACGTTTGCTTTACTTTTTTCGGATGTGAGTATATTATATAGGGGAAAGATTTTTTCTAGAAGGAGGTATCCAAATGAATCCGGTCCAAAAGAAACTAACTAGTCTCATGTTGGGTTACCTTGCAAACAACCCCATGGAGCGGCTGGCTACAATGCTCGATCTGGCTGAAAAACTGGATCGTGGGAATTTGCACGGTCCTCAGATCCGCCAGTTCCGCGAGGTGCTGCTGGAGAAGGGCAGCGTATGGAACAATTTTGCGGAGAGCCTTTTCGCTGAGGTCGAGCCGCGGTGCATAAGCAGGCTGCTTGAATGCTTCTTCATCAACGCCACCCTGGAAGGCAGCGTCAAAGGCAACGAGGTGATGGAGAGATACGACTGCAATGTGCCGTGGGCCATACTCATGGACCCCACCAGCGCCTGCAACCTGGAGTGCATCGGCTGCTGGGCGGCGCAGTACGGGGCCAGGAACAACCTCAGCTATGAGACCCTGGACTCGATAATACGGCAGGGCAAGGAGCTGGGCATCCACTTCTATATCTACTCCGGCGGGGAGCCCCTCGTCCGCAAGGCGGACATACTGAAGCTCTGCGAGGCGCACCAGGACTGCTACTTCTTCTCGTTCTCGAACGGGACCCTGGTGGACGACGCCTTCTGCAGCGAGCTTGTGCGCCTCGGCAACTTCACCATGGCGTTTTCGGTGGAGGGCGACGAGGAGGCCACGGACATGCGCCGGGGCAAGGGGACCTACCAGAAGGTCCTTGCCGCCATGGCCCTGATGAAAAAATACCGCCTGCCCTTCGGCATGTCAACCTGCTACCACCGCTACAACACCGAGCAGGTGGGCTCCGACGGCTTTCTCGACGACATGATAGCGAGGGGCTGCCGCTTCGCGTGGAACTTCACCTACATGCCCGTTGGCAAGGACGCGCGCACCGACATGCTGGCGACGGCGGAGCAGCGCGCGTGGATGTACCGCAGGATCCGCGAGATCCGCGAGACCAAGCCCATATTCGCCCTGGATTTCTGGAACGACGGCGAGTACACCGAGGGCTGCATAGCCGGCGGCCGCCGCTATCTGCACATAAACGCGGCCGGCGACGTGGAGCCCTGCGCCTTCATCCATTACTCCAACG
This sequence comes from Eubacteriales Family XIII. Incertae Sedis bacterium, assembly GCA_031270275.1. GTDB lineage: Bacteria > Bacillota > Clostridia > Peptostreptococcales > Anaerovoracaceae > JAISXZ01. Next base: position 2,488 of record JAISXZ010000008.1, read on the forward strand.
TCAACATACACGACGTAAGCCTGCTCGAGGCGCTGCAGTCGCCGATATTCAAGGCCTACCGCAGGGAGCAGCCCTTCAACGACAACCACATGCGCCCCTGCCCGCTGCTCGACAACCCCGACACCATGTACAAGATGGTGAAGGAGAGCGGCGCCAGGAGCACCGACATGGAAGCCCCCGAGGCGATCGACGATCTCTGCGTCAAGACGAAGGACGCCAGCGAGAAGTGGGCCGAGAAGTCGGATCCCATATGGGCGGAGCACCAGGAGTCCAAGAAGCGCAAGAAGGGCTACGAGACGGAGGCGCTCTCGTCCGAGGACGCCATCGCCTAAGGCCGCCGCGCGGCATCCGCGCCGGCCCATCCATGCCTGCACCATCTACGCCATAGATGCGTACATGAAGAATACGCATGGCACAGGCCGAAACGCGGCCTGAAAACATAGCATAACACTCTGGGGACACGCGGGACGCTGCGTGCTCCCCTTTTTTATTGCGGGCAAAAACGTTGGAATGCATGGGGTTTCACGGGCCGGCGCAGGGGCCCCGCAGGCCGGCGGGGCGGGATTCCCCTTCGGATGCCATTACAATTTTTGATAACCCGATTAATATAGAACGTTTTACATTTCTTTGGGCGGAGTGTAGCATTATTTACGATAGAGCATCGGCCCGCCGCGTCTAGCCGGCGCGCGTCGCGTCGGGCGGGCACGGCGGCACTGGGCTGCTTTGTGAGGAGGAGGGAAGTTATGGGAAAACTGGTCAGAAAAACGCAGCTGACGACAGGAGGCCCGGTCTTCGTCTACGTTGACGAGGAGAACGACAAGATCGTGCGCGTCACCCCGATGGACCTTGACGAAAACGACGCGGACTCCTGGCAGATCGAGGCGAGGGGGAGGACCTTCAAGCCCCCGAGAAAGACGACCTACACATCGTTTACCGCAGGCTACAAATCGATGATCTATTCCGAAAAGCGCAATCTGTACCCGATGAGGCGCGTGGACTTCGACCCCAACGGCGAGCGCAACGAGGAAAAGCGCGGCGAGTCCGGCTACGTGCGCATCAGCTGGGACGAGGCCCTGGACATCGTGAGCGGCGAGATCCGGCGCATAAAGCGGGAATACGGCCCCGGCGCCATGATCATCGAGCCCAGCTCCCACCATCTGTGGGGCAACATCGGCTACCGCCACAGCACGCTGTTCCGCTTCATGAACACCGTCGGCATGACCTACGCCGACCATAACCCGGACAGCTGGGAGGGATTCCACTGGGGGGCCACCCATACCTGGGGCTTCACCGGCCGCCTCGGCAACCCCTCGCAGACCGATCTGCTCGAGGACGCGATGAAGCACACCACCATGATCGTGTTCTGGTCCTCCGACCCGGAGACCAACAACGGCATCTACGGCGCCTTCGAGAGCACGATCCGCCGCCGCTGGCTTAAGGAGCTGGGCGTCAAATTCGTGTTCATAGACCCCTACTACAACCATACGAACGCCCTGTACGGCGGCAAATGGCTATCGCCCCGCATTGGCACCGACAGCGCGCTGGCGCTGGGCATCGCCTACACCTGGCTGACCGAGGGCACTTACGACAAGGAGTACGTCGCCACCCACGCCTTCGGCTTCGAGGAATGGACGGAATACGTCCTCGGCAAGTCCGACGGCGTCCCCAAGACCGCCGAATGGGCGGCGGAGGAGAGCGGCATACCCGCGCACGACATCCGCGCCCTGGCCCGGGAGTGGGCGAAGAACACGACCATGCTGGCGGCCGGCGGCCTGGGCGGCTGGGGCGGCGCCTGCAGGGGCCCCGGCGGCATGGACTGGTCCCGCCTGATGGTCGCGCTGATCACCATGCAGGGCCTGGGCAAGCCGGGCATCAACATGTGGAGCACGACCCAGGGCAACCCGGTAGACGCGGACTTCTACTTCCCCGGCTACGCGGACGGCGGCATCTCCGGCGACGGGGACAACACATTCGGGGGCGCGGGCGGCTTCGCCTACCGCATGTTCGACGGCATAACGTCCAAGCCGATGACATCCAACCTCTCCACCGCCGCAGGCGTCCACATTCCCCGCCTCCGCATCCCGGAGGTCATAATGGACGACAGGGTCGAGTGGTACGGCCGCGGCTTCGTGGGCGCCTCCCAGGAGCATCAGTTCCACAAGTACGAGTACCCCGCCAACGGCTATTCCAGGATGCAGCTGTTCTACAAGTACGGGGGCCCGCACATGGGCACCATGGGCCAGACCAACCGCTACGCCCGCATGTACCGCACAAAGAGGCTGCCCTTCGTGGTCAGCCAGTCGATATGGTTCGAGGGGGAGGTCCCCTTCGCGGACATCATACTCCCCGCATGCACAAACTTCGAGCGCTGGGACACCGGCGAATGGGCCAGCAATTCCGGCTACAACCCGGACTCGCACACCCAGGCCAACCATCGCGTCATCATGGTGCAGAAGAAGTGCATCGAGCCGCTGGGCGAATCCAAGTCCGACTACGAGATATTCCGCCTGATCTGCGAGCGCCTGAACGTGGGGAAGGTCTTTTCCGAGGGCAAGACGGATCTGGACTGGTGCAAGCAGATGTATCGCGCCTCCGATCTGCCCAATGTCATCTCCTGGGAAGATTTCTTCGAGAAGGGCTACTATATCGTCCCGGTCACGAACAAGGCGCCCTCCGCGCCGGCCCTGCGCTGGTTTGCCGAGGACCGCGAGCCGGACGAGAGGGGCTGGGCCACCAAGCTGCCACCCTTCGACCGCAACGACAACAAGGGCCTGCAGACCCAGAGCGGCAAGGTCGAGTTCATCTCCAACAGCCTCAAACGCTTCGGCCACTACGACACCGACGACACCGAGCGCCCCCTGATGCCGATGTACATCCCCTCCTGGGAAGGGCACCACAGCGAGCGCTTCAAGGACTACCCCCTTGCCGTGCTGACGCCGCATCCCCGCTTCAGCTTCCATACGATGGGCGACGGCAAGGACTCGTTCCAGAACGACATCAAGGACCACCGCGTGCTGATCGGCGGCCGCTACTACTGGATCATGCGCATGAACGGCGCGGACGCCCGCGAGAGGGGCATAGAGGACGGGGATCTGGTGATCGCCTACAACGACCGCGGCTCCGTCGTGTTCGCCGCGCAGATAACCGAGCGCGTCCCCAAGGGGACCTGCCATTGCTACGAGTCCTGCGCCGAGTACAACCCCATGGGCAAGCCCGGCGAGTCCACCGACCTAGGCGGCTGCGTCAACATACTCACGCCGGGGCGCTATCTGTCCAGGTACGCCTGCGGCATGGCGACGGAGCACGCGCTGGTCCAGATTGAAAAATGGAAGGGGGTAGGCCGGGATGACTCAGGCATCACGACAGATGTATCTTGTGGTTGACGTATCGCTGTGCTCCGACTGCAACAACTGCTTCATCGCGTGCAAGGACGAGCATGTGGGCAACGACTGGCCGCCCTACACCGGCAGCCAGCCCCGCCACGGGCATCGCTGGATGAACATCCAGCGCAGGGAGCGCGGGCAGTTCCCGCGGGTGGACGCGGCCTATCTGCCCATGCCCTGCCAGCACTGCGAGGACGCGCCCTGCGTCAAGGCGAATCCGGGCTGCCTGTCCTACAGCCCCGGCGGCGCGGTCCTGATAGACATGGACAGGGCGAAGGGCCGGGCGGAGATCGCGGGCAGCTGCCCCTACGGCGCCATATACTGGAACGACGAAGATTCCCTGCCCCAGAAATGCACGATGTGCGCGCATCTGCTCGACGACGGCTGGGAGATGCCGCGCTGCGTGCACAGCTGCCCCACGGGGGCGCTGAGCTTCCGCCGGGCCGAGCCCGGCGAGATGGAGCGGATCGCCAGGGACGAGGGCCTGTCGCGCTATAGGGACGAGCTGGGGACAAAGCCCAGGGTGTACTACAAAAATCTCCACCGCTTCGTAAAGAACTTCGTGGCGGGGGGCGTGATCAAGGACGGGGACTGCCTTGAGAACGCCGAGGTAAGGCTTTCCGGGGGAGGGGTCGAGGCCGTGCAGAGCACGGATTTCTTCGGCGAGTTCAAATTCGACGGCCTGGACGACGGCGAATACACCGTGTCCGTAGCCGGGGACGAGGCCCTGAAGGTCCTCGTGGACGGCAGATCGGTCAACGTCGGCGAGATAGTCGCCACCTGATCAGAAGGGCAGCCGGCGCGTGGCGCCGGCTGCCCTTCCCTACGGGGATTCCGAAGAGGAATCCAAACTTTCTTCTTCTTCTCAATAGTGTGCGGGTGTCTGGCTAGAGGCGCCCGCACGCGCTTTTTATTTTTGGTTACAGCTCAGAGGCAATGTGTGCGGGAAAGGGGACCGCGCCCCCGCGTCCGTCACAAAACGGGTATTTCCTGCGATTTCGCTCACAGACTTTGGGGACTTGCTCAAACTCGCTTCGCTCAAACAGTGAGCCAAGCCCA